>NZ_JAVDWS010000009.1:0-197808 GCF_031457395.1 Algoriphagus sp. 4150 | reverse complement strand
GAAAGATGTCTACCGTTCGACTTGCATGTATTAGGCCTGCCGCTAGCGTTCATCCTGAGCCAGGATCAAACTCTCCATTGTAAATTATCATTATTTATACACTGTCCACAAGACCGCACTAAGCAAATCCTGTAAACGTCTCCCTGTCTGTTCTCAGGTTAATTTTTTTCGTCTTACATTACTTCAAAGAACTTGGTGCCGCTCATTTGCGGCCTCTGTCAGAATGCCGAATCTTTCGATTCCCGTTCCGTTTTTTCCCCTTCTCTGCCGAAGGGAGTGCAAAGGTAAGAGAGATTTTTTAATCTGCAATACACCCTGCGAAATTTAATTTTTAAAGTTTTTCGGAGGCTTCTCTCTCCCTACTTTGTCCCCTTCCCTGCCGAAGGGTCTGCAAAGGTAAGTGATCATTTTTGACTTCCAAACCCACACGCAAAATTAATTTTTTCAATGCTTCTTTAGAGCCTTTCCTCTCTTTCCCCGACTCCGTATGCGCCGTTTGGGAGTGCAAATATCTCCCTTTTTATTTTAAGGGCAAGGCCAGACGGGAAAATAAATGCTCACAATCCATAACTAGCTGAGTACAAAAGATAAAAATTAGTAAAGAATCTATCTCCTGCTCCTAGCAAGTAATTCCATCAATTTATGTCAGGAATTCTGCCAAATTTAGACATTCAGATAGTTTCTTCTGAACAATTAGAATTCGGCTTAATATCTGAATGTGGGAAGGGGCGGATAATACTTTTTGCGAGGGTCGCGAGACGAAAAGACATATCTGACAGAAACTTCGTGGGCTCCGCCTGTCACACGCTGCCCCAACTTTGAAATAGAATAATCAAAGCTGTATCCAAAATCCAAGCCGGAGTCTAATTCGATTCCAACCAGCCCAATTAAGGATTCATTATTTGGCAAATTATACTTGGTAGGCAGACCCCGATACCAAAATCCAAGAATCAAAGGCTCGAAATAAAACTCAGCTCCAATGTCCAATTGATCAAAAACGCCTTGAGATTTATAATTAAATGCAAATGCCAGCGACCTCTCCTGATCCGTATTGTTGAAATAATCATTGATATTCCCCGGAGCAAGATTAAATCTCACTCCCCCGTGCACAGAATATTTGACCGGAAGTCTGTTTGAATTTATTTCCAAATAGCTAATCTGGGGCTTCAATAAATGAAAAGCTGAAAAACCAAACCAAAACTTATCTTCATAATATAATAGTCCCGCATTCAGGTCCGCTGCCCTCAACTGACTGTCACCGGAAAACCCCGTTCCCGGATCTCCTACTATCACTCCCTTTTCTATATCTAATTGGGTACCTAAAATAACCCTGTCAAAAAGCACATCCCTTGACAAAAAACTTCCTTGTGCTCCTACATGAAGAAACCGTTTTTCCCCCAACTGTAATCTATAGCTGTACACCAAACCAAGTTCGTCAGTCCTACTTTGGGTGAATGATTCTCTCGCACCGGATATTACTATCCCAAATCCGGAATTATACTTTTCGGAAAAATGATCTGCATAAGCAGTATATGCGATAAAACTTTGATCCAACGCAGGCCATTGATTCCGAAAGTTGACTCCCACTCTAGTAAGACCTGTACTTCCCGCCAGTGCCGGGTTCAAATAAAAGGGATTGGCATAGAACTGCGAATACTGAATGTCTTGACTGAGAACATTGGAAGCGGAAAGAAGAAAAACAAAAACAAGGAAGTTTTTCATTATCTGATCAATTTGAACTTACCTGCTTTGGTCACTTTCTCTCCGTCAACGGCGACTCCATTATATCGATACACGTAAAACCCCGCATCAAGCAGCTTGCCTTCTAACTTACCGTCCCATCCGTCGGTATTTAAATCGTCTGTTTTGAAAATCAGGTCTCCCCAAATAGTAAAGATCAAAAGCTGACCTGAAACCAACCCTTTGGATTTTGGGACAAAAAACCGGTTTTCATTATCCATAGGAGTGAAGCCAGTAGGGAACATTATTCTATAGCTTCGCAAAATTGAGACTCTTTTAATCTCTGTTGATTCACACCCCCACTGATTCGTAACGGTAAGTTTCACATCAAAAAGTCCTTTTCTACCATAACTATGGGTAGGGTTTTGCTCAGAAGAAACAGCACCATCGCCAAAATCCCAACTCCAACTTTCAGCATCCGGATTAGACTCATCTGTAAACTGGAAGACATCATGAGGGAAGAATCCCCCATCTTCCTCACCTTTCACTCCTGTTTCTTGTATTTCAAATTCGAAATCTGCCAAAAGCTCCTCTTCAAGAATTATAAGTTGAAGTGGCTGCGGGGAGGAATAACATTCTAAATCTGCATGCTTAACCTGAAGTTCATATTCACCGGAAGGTGAAACCTCCTTCATTTCATCATTCAGATAAATTTTCCCTCCACCCATTAGCTTATAAGTATAAGTGAAAGGATCGTAGTTTGAAATAATACTTGTTACATCTATCCCCTTTTCCGGGATGCACTCCACCACAGGAGAAGGAAAATCAAAATCAGGAAATCCGGGGAAACTCACTAAAACCCGAGGAGAGACTGCAGGACAATTCAAGTGGTTATACGCTTTTACCAAGTACTCCCCTTCGGCATTCGCTGTGTATTGTGATGAGACAGCCCCTTCGATGAGCTTATCATCTTGATACCACTCATAGCGATCATATACTTCATCACCTTTAGCCCTCAAAGCCACACTCTCCCCTTCGCACAACCTCACTTCTTCAATCAAATCATCGCTATCATTTAAGAAAATATTCACCGGAACAGGGGATTCCTCAATTTTCAATGTTATGGCATTGCCCCTGGAGCTTTTTCCGTAATTGTCAGTAATGCTATAATAAGCAGTCACTGTTTGGCCTGTGAACCCGGCATTTGGAACAAAACTAAAGTCCCCTCCATTTACTCCGGCCATGAATGTACCTTGAGCCAATTCTAAGGTGCCATTCTCCTCAATGCATTTTCCCCTAGCACATATATCTCCGTTTTCTTCAATATCCCCGAGTGACTTATAAAATTGTAGACATCTAATCTCACTGTTTTCATTGGGAAGGACTACTTCTTCTTCTGTGATGTAGTACTGATTCTCCTGTCCTTCACAAGCTGTAAATTCCCCGAAATCTACTCCATCCGGATTCATCAATCCCTCATCATCGGAAACTTCTACGATTAGATTTCGAATCTCGTGAATATTTGTCTCACCGCCTGTAGATGCAGCAAATCCGATTTTCAGGTTCTGGGGCGCCTCATATGTAAAAGCCGTGGCCGGGAATATGGTTATTGTTCTGGGCTCGTTTGTAACGGTAGTCACAACCATCTCAAGTTTGATTATATAGCCTACACCATTCGGGTGAGGCTCAAGCTCAAGAAAAACTTTTCTATACCCGGGCTGATTCACGTCTTCTACCCTGCCAGTTCCATGACCGCCTGAGCTCAAAGGAAACTGATAGTCCACATCCAGAGCCAGATTGGCATGCCCCGGAGAAGGGTTGTAAGTTATTTTACCATTCACAAAGTCGTAACCATTCAATCCATTCCCTCCTCTTCGTAATATTATGCTGTTGGGAAAGAAACCGGCGCTTCCTCCCAAGAATCCTCCACTTCTATTTTCTGAAGAATTACTAAAATTACCAAAGACGTCAAACCCCAGACCTAGATATGCCCCAGTCATGCCGGGCAGATTCTCTTTCTGAGCGTATCCCAAAGACCCTCCAAACCCTCCAGGTCTAAAGTTTCTGGTTTCTGCATCAAACAAAAAGACTGAAAGACCATCAGCTCCGGTTCCTCCGTACATGAAATACTCAAATGACGCTTTGATACCATAAGCCGGAGAAAACGGCATGTCTATGTAAACAAATCCACTTTGATCTCTTTCAGCATCTGTCAAACGGAGTGCTCCATTCACCAAACGTGCACTACCTCCAAACACAGTTTGTGACCCCACCGATTCTCCGTCTACAAAAGTTTCACAATAGGGAAACCCTACCTGCGAATATGTCCTGAAGGGCATAACAAAGAACACTGCCGCTAAAAGTAAAAACCTCAAATCTACGTTTGGTTTGTAATGGAACAGCCAAAATACACTTTAAACACATAGAAATAAAAAAGCCCCTGATTTTAAATCAAGGGCTTCAGGTAAGCTGAGTTTGGTTAGCGTAGAATCGTTTGGATACGATCAGGGCCTACCGAAACCAATTTGATAGGTACATTCAATTCACTTTCAAGATATTCCACATAGCCTTTCAATTCAATTGGGAAATCCTCATAAGAATGGATATTCTCCAAAGAGCAATTCCAGCCTTTCAGAGTTTTATAAACCGGAGTGACTTCCTGCTCAGTGATCTCAAAGCTCAATTTGTCAATTCTTTCTCCATCAGGCAATTCGTAGTGCGTACACACCTTAATTTCCTTGAAAATATTGAGAACATCACCTTTCATCATAAATAACTGGGTGACTCCATTGATCATGATGGAATAACGAAGAGCGGGTAAATCCAACCAACCACATCTTCTTGGTCGACCGGTAGTACTTCCAAATTCATTTCCTTCTCTTCTCATATCCTCCCCATCCCTGTCGAATAGCTCGGTAGGAAAAGGGCCACTGCCCACCCGGGTACAGTATGCCTTGAATATGCCGAAAACCTCACCGATTTTGGAAGGAGCAACTCCCAGTCCCGTACAGGCACCGGCTGTCATCGTACTGCTACTTGTCACAAATGGATAACTACCGAAATCCACATCCAAAAGAGATCCTTGAGCTCCTTCAGCCAAAATCTTTTTATTGGCATCCAACGCTTCATTAACCACATATTCGCTGTCGATTAGATTCAAGGTCTTGAAAAATTCGACTGCTGAGAAAAATTGCTCTTCCATACCCGGCAACTCGTCCAAGGGATGATTATAGAATGAAAGGGTGGTTTTATGCTTGGCAACTAAAGCTTCATATTTTTCCTTGAAATCCTGACTTAGGATATCCCCTACCCGAAGCGCAGTTCTTCCGATTTTATCCTGATAGGTTGGGCCGATTCCTTTTAGGGTAGATCCGATTTTCTTGTCTCCTTTGGATTGCTCCAATGCTGCATCCAGTAATTTATGGGTAGGGATGATAATCGTGGCTTTCTTAGAGATTACCAGATTTTTCATGTAATCAATAGAGAATTTCCCCAATCCATCTATTTCCCTCTTCAGCACAATCGGGTCGAGCACGACACCATTGCCTACTATATTAAGTATCTGTGAGCGAAAAATCCCAGATGGGATCTGATGCAGAACATGCTTTATTCCGTCAAACTCCAAGGTGTGTCCCGCATTCGGGCCCCCTTGAAAACGGGCTACAATTTCATACTCAGGCGCTAATACGTCTACTATTTTTCCTTTTCCTTCATCTCCCCACTGGAGACCTAGAAGTACATCCATCTTCATTTGATGTGCGGTCTTATCTGTTACACTTGACTTTTTGAAGCGTGAAATTTGCGATAAGCCCATAGAAAACCAAGGGAAAGGGTGTAATTATTTCGAATCAGCCAGATTGATGTTGTAATAATACATCACATCCTCATCCGGTTGATCTTTGGCTCTGAACATCAAACCATACTTGGTATTCAAGTAATCAGGTGAAATATCCGGGTTCATTTCTGTCAGGTTAAACTCTTCTGTTTTTTGAAATTCAAGGTCAAAAACTTCAATAAAATTGGAAGCATCTCTGCCTCCCCCTCCTTTTACCAGTCTGATATATTTGTCTGAACTGCCCAAATAGGTAAAATATCCATAGCGAACCTCCTCCCCCCATAACTTACCTAATTCCCATTGCAACTCACCGGAATCTACCTCATCCGAGTAATTCTGAGGCAGATCCCTTTGGGAAGGAAATGAATTAGAGCTTGAGGCAAATGTATTCTGTTCTTGAGACCTTAAGTCATAAACAAGGAAATCACTAAAAGAAGGATAACTGATAATCAGTTTATTTCCCACTACATTGAGCTGAGGTTCATCACCACCACCCATAATTAGACCCTTGTATTTTACTTTATATCTTAAATCAAAGTATTTTTCAGAATCCAAAACCACGGGTAGAAAGAACATTGAGTCCGAAGACGCTTTATATCCGGCGACCCGAATTTGATTATCATCATCAAATATAAAATACCCAACTCCAGAATCCTCATCCAAACCGTATAGTTCATGAGCAAATGAAGGTGTGGGAACAGAGATCCCTAAATATTCTGTATCTCCAAATATGCCAAACTCATGCATAAATTTCATCGATACTTCTCTAGTCAATTTATTTTGATTAAAAAACTGCTGTGGGTTCATAAAGACTATATGATCATCAGTTGTAAAAAATGATAAGACATTTCCAACTCCATATGGCCCTTGGTTTTCCATAATGTCACCATCCTTTATCCATGCGGAATCTGCTGATACAAAAATACTATCAAGTGAATGTGCGAACTTATTATAAATAACTCCTTTGCTCCGAGAAGAGTCCAATGACACAAAGTATCTGGGTTCAGCTGTTATTCCACTTTCTCCAATATGGAATTTCTTTCGCTCCGAAATCTCCAAAAAAACATCTTGCTCAGACACTTCCTTCTCCGAACAGGATATCAACAATAAAACTAGATAAAAAAGGGAATTACATTTTCTTCTTAAATTCATCCACTGATTCAAAAACCGTGAAAATATTATTCAACTTAGTGATTATCAATAGTTTTTTTACATGTTCAGAGGGTGCAGTCAAGTAAACCTCTCCATCTTTATTTCGCATCTTGGTAAGCATAGTGATCAGAAGACCTATTCCGCTAGAACTGATGTATCTGACTTCACTCAGGTCAACCACGAAATTTTTGGCACCTTCTTCCACTGCGTCCGAGACGACCTCGACCAGTTTTGGCCCCATTTCATCACCTATCAAATCACCCTGTATAAATAGGTAATGAGCCAGCTCATCCTTACTCGTATTATAAGTTAACTTCATGGAGTATCTTCTTTTCTGTTATCGCAATTCTCTTTGGTACAATTACCATACAATATCAAGGAGTGGTGTAACACTTTGAAATTCAAAATCTCACCAACAGTGTTTTGAATATTCTGTATTCTGGGATCACAGAACTCAAGCACTTGACTACAATCTGTGCAGATCAAGTGATCGTGTTGCTTGAAACCGTAAGATTTTTCGAATTGAGCCAGATTTTTGCCAAACTGATGCTTGGTCACCAAATCACATTCTACCAATAGATCCAAGGTGTTGTAAACCGTAGCCCGGCTTACACGGTAGTTCTTATTTTTCATACTGATGTAAAGTGACTCTACATCAAAATGGCCCGACCGGGTGTAAATTTCTTCGAGGATAGCGTAGCGCTCAGGAGTTTTTCGGAGCTTCTTTGTCTCAAGATAAGCTGTAAATATCTTCTTTACCTCTTCGAAGTGAGTAGTATTCAAAGGCATTTGCTGGGTATTTTTTTAAATATAACTTTTGTAAGTAAGAAAAGATTCATTGGATCAATCAAACCTTGAAACCTTCAATATTCCATCGACCTCCACCAGATTTTCAATCAGGCTATCAAGATGCTCAGTACTATGTACATACAGCTTAATTGTCCCTTCAAATATACCCGCATCTGAGTCTACCGTGATCGATCGCATATTTACTTTTAGTTCATTGGAAATCACTTTGGTCACATCATTGATAAGACCTACCCGATCTGTGCCGATAATCCGCAGCCCAGCCAAGAATGCAATTTCTTTCTGGCTAGTCCATCGGGCCTTGATTACCCTGTTGCCATGATTGGAAAGCAGCTCTAATGCATTCGGACAGGAAGTACGGTGAATCTTGATTCCTTCATTTACAGTCACAAAACCAAAAACATCATCTCCCGGAATAGGATTACAGCATTTGGCCAAAATATAATCGACCACATCCATATCCTCACCAATAAGAAGCTGATCGTGATCCGGACCTTTCAGATTTTTAATTTCCTTGGTAAAAGAAGATTCATCTCTTACCTTCTCCTGGCTTGATTTGTTATGAAGTTTTTGTGTGGCTTTAAAATCTTTGAATGATTTGATCGAAGTAGGATCGATCGCTCCTATTCCTACCCGAAAATAAAACTCATTGGCCGTCTTAAGCTCGAAAAACGCCCGAAGCTTTTCGACAGATTCAGAATTGAAATCCATCTTCATTTGCTTCATCTTACGCTGCACAATCTCTCTTCCATCTAGGATCGCAGACTTCTTATCCTCACGAAGGGCGTCCTTGATCTTAGCCTTTGCCCTGGAAGTAACGACATTATTGAGCCAGTCCTCGGTAGGCTTTTGCTTGTTGGAAGTAAGAATCTCTACCTGGTCACCATTTTTCAATTTATGGGAAATAGGCACGAGTCGCTGGTTGACTTTTGCACCTATGCACTTAGCTCCTACTTCAGTATGAATCTCAAATGCAAAATCCAAAGCGGTGGAACCAAATGGCAATACTTTCAGATCTCCCTTGGGAGTAAACACAAACACCTCGTCATGGAATAGATTTCCTCTGAAATCATCCATAAACTCTATGGCATTTCCATCATTGGACTCGAGTAAACCCCGAACTTGGGTGATCCAGTCATCTAATCCGGAATTTCCTTTTGAGTTTTCCTTATCCTTGTATTTCCAATGGGCAGCATATCCCCGCTCAGCTATCTCATCCATTCGTTCTGTACGGATCTGCACTTCCACCCATTGGCCAGTCCCACTCATTACAGTAGTGTGAAGAGATTCATAGCCATTGGACCGAGGCGTACTTATCCAATCTCTGAGTCGATCAGGATTTGGACGATAAAAGTCCGTGACAATAGAATATACCTGCCAACAATCAGCTTTTTCACTGTCAAGATCACTATTAAGAATAATACGGATCGCAAATAAGTCATACACCTCCTCGAAAGGAATTCCCTGTTTCTTCATCTTATTATAGATGGAGAAAACTGATTTGGGTCTACCTTTAATTGTGAAATCCAAACCCGTCCTTTTCAGTTCATCCTCTATTGGGAGAATAAAACTTCGGATGAATTTATTCCTATAGGACTTTGATTCGTTTATTTTGAAAACAATATCCTTGTAGGTGGCCGTATCGGTAAATTTCAGGTAAAGATCCTCTAACTCAGACTTGATCGCATACAATCCCAGCCTGTGCGCCAACGGTGCATACAGATACATGGTTTCAGAGGCAATTTTGAGTTGCTTGTGCCTCGGCATGCTGCCGAGCGTCCTCATATTATTGAGTCTATCGGCGAGCTTGATCAAAATCACCCGTACATCGTCGGAAAGCGTGAGAAGCATTTTACGGAAGTTCTCTGCCTGCTGCGAGCTTCCGTACTCAAAGACTCCTGCGATTTTGGTTAGACCGTCTATAATAGTCATCACCTTATAGCCAAACTCCCGCTCTATATCCTCAAGCTCCCATTCAGTATCCTCCACTACATCATGCAGCAAAGCCGCGACAATGGAAGTAGTGCCCAGCCCGATTTCTTCCACGCAGACCAGTGCTACCTCCAGCGGATGGTAGATGTAAGGTTCACCGGACTTGCGTCGCATGTCCTTATGTGCATCAAGCGAGACATTAAAAGCCCTTTTGATCAGCTTGGCGTCTCCATCCTTAAGAATAGGCTTCGCCTGTCTCAATAGCCTTCGGTAGCGCTTGAGTATTTCTTTTCTTTCTTCTTCTATGTCCACTTCAATCATACAGGAGGAATTTAATACAAAAATGGGGCTATAGGCTCATCTTATATCAAATGTTGAATATTTTTTTTCTTATGCTATTGCATTTTATTTATTAGTACCTACATTTGCATCCACAATTGGAATTGGAATATTTATTCCGCTCTTAATTGTGCGTATTGCGGATGTGGCGAAATTGGTAGACGCACTAGACTTAGGATCTAGCGCCGCGAGGCATGGGGGTTCGAGTCCCTCTATCCGCACAAAATACCGAACCCTCAATCACTCACCTGTCTTCAACTACAGGAAAGGGATTGGGGGTTTTTAGTTAATCTTCATTATTAAATTTTGAGCTTTGGAAATCACACAAGACAAGCATTCAGCAAATCAAGCTTCAATTAAAATTAAATTAAACGAAGCAGATTACCAACCTAAGGTAGACGCAAAACTTAAGGATTTTGCCAAAAAATCAAACATCAAAGGATTCAGACCCGGTAAGGCTCCTATGTCAATGGTGAAGAGCATGTATGGCACATCTGTACTTGTGGAAGAGATCAACGCTATACTTAGTGAATCACTGAATACTTATCTGAAAGAGCAAACTTTCAAAATCTTGGGAGATCCTCTTCCTCAAGATCAAAATGGTACAATCGACTGGAAAACTCAAAAAGACTTCGAATTTGACTATAAAATCGGATTTGTAGAATCTATAGATCTTACGCTTGACCCTAAGATCAAAGCGACAAAATACTCAATCAAAGTAGATGACAAGTTGATCAACGAAACTCTTGACAACCTAAAATCTCAATACGGAAACAGCACTAATCCTGAAGTAAGCGAAGAAGGTGACCGCATTTACGGTGACTTAAAAGCTACTGAAGGCGAATTCGAAAAGACAGTCTCTTTGGATTTGACTAAAATCACAAAAAAACTTGCAGGAAAATTCATCGGTGTAAGCAAAGAAGCTGTCGTAGAATTTGAGGCAAAGGATGTAAAAAAAGGTCAGTGGGAAGAGGCTTTCGGGCTAAGCGAAGAGGAGTCTAAGGACATAGAAGGAGCGTTGACTTTGACAGTAAAAAACATCAACAGAACAGAGACAGCCGAGATGAACCAAGAGTTCTTCGACAAGATCTTCGGTCCTGATGTAGTAAAGTCTGAAGAAGAGTTTGTCACTAAAGTACGCGAGACACTTCAAACTAATTACGACAAGGAATCCAAGGTATTCACTGAGGAAGAATTGAAGAAAGTATTGACTGAAGCAGCGAAAGTTGACCTTCCTGAAGCTTTCTTGAAAGAATGGCTGATGATCGCCAATGAAGGTAAAGTAACTGAAGAAGATATTGAGAAGGAGTTTCCTATCTACTCAAGACAATTAACGTGGTCTTTGATCTCTAACGAGATTGCTACCAAAAATGAAATCAAAGCTGAACACGACGAGGTGATCGAGAAAACCAAACAAATGGTTCGTGAGCAATTCGCAGCTTCAGGCCTTGGAGCACAGATGGAAGACAGCATGGACATGTTCGTGGACAATTACCTGAAAGGTGAAGAAGGTCAGAACTATATGAATATGCTCACTTCAATCCAGAACGAAAAAGTACTTGCTTTTGCAATGGAAAAGATAAGTTTGAAAGAAAAGGATATAAGCATCGATGAGTTCAAGGAACTTTTAGAGAAGTAAATCGCTTAAATCATCATAAAAAAGTCCTTATTAAAGGGCTTTTTTTATTTTTGCTTACCACAACAAACTCAACAGATGATTAACAAAGAAGAATTCCGTAAATACGCCATTCATAATCAAGGCGTTAGTGGTACTGCTTTTGACCAGTACACTCAACATATTGAAAACATGACTCGTTCTGTAATCGAAGAGCGACCTCAGAATTTCAGAGAGATTGACGTATTCTCAAGGTTGATCATGGACCGTATCATTTTCCTGGGCACAGGAGTAGATGATCACATTGCCAACATCATTGTAGCACAGCTACTTTTCTTAGAATCAGTGGATTCCAAGAAAGACGTACTGCTTTATGTCAATAGCCCCGGGGGATCGGTGACTGCAGGTCTTGGGATTTATGACACTATGCAGTTTATCAGCCCTGATGTAGCAACTATCTGTACCGGGATCGCTGCTTCTATGGGCGCAGTATTGCTTGCAGGTGGTGCAGCAGGAAAAAGATCTGCCCTTAAGCACTCCAGAGTGATGATACACCAGCCTTCAGGCGGCATGCAGGGAAAATCCACGGACATGGAAATTTCCCTGAAGCTTATACTATCCATGCGTGAAGAATTGTATGGTATTCTGGCTCAGCATACCGGCAAAACTCCGGAAGTGATAGAGAAAGATTCAGAAAGAGATTATTGGCTTAAGGCCGAAGAAGCGAAAGCTTATGGCCTTATCGATGAAGTATTAGTTAAAAAACCAAAATAATGGCTCAAGTTACCTGCTCCTTTTGCGGTAGAAATAAGAAAGATGTAGATCTAATGGTGTCGGGTATCTCTGCGCACATTTGTAATTTCTGCATTGATCAAGCTCACATGATTCTTGGCGAAGAAGACAAAGCCAAGAAAACAGGTGACACCAAACCAAAAATCAAGCTCAAGAAACCTAAGGAACTTACCAGCTACTTGGATCAATATGTAATTGGCCAGGAAGATGCTAAAAAAGTTTTGACGGTGGCTGTTTACAACCATTACAAGCGTCTTTTCCAAAAGGATGAAAATGATGAGGTGAAGATTGAAAAATCCAACATCATCATGGTCGGTGATACAGGAACAGGCAAAACCTATCTGGCAAAAACACTGGCTAAGACTCTGGAAGTACCTTTTTGTATCGCCGATGCGACTGTATTGACTGAAGCAGGCTACGTAGGGGAAGATGTGGAAAGTATCCTGACCAGATTGCTCCAAGCGGCGGATTACAATGTAGAAGCTGCTGAACGTGGTATTGTATACATTGACGAGTTGGATAAAATCGCAAGAAAATCTGACAATCCTTCCATTACCAGAGATGTGAGTGGAGAGGGAGTGCAGCAAGCAATGCTAAAACTTCTGGAAGGTACTGTCGTAAATGTACCACCTCAGGGAGGCCGAAAGCATCCTGACCAGAAGATGATCGCTGTGAATACTGAGAACATTCTCTTTATCTGTGGCGGAGCTTTTGATGGGATAGCCCGACACATCGGTAAGCGCCTCAACACGCAGCCGATGGGATTTAGCAAAGCTGCTGCGGATGCAGTGGCTGACCGTGAAAACCTATTGCAATATGTGACAGCTCAGGATTTGAAAGCCTTTGGCTTGATCCCGGAATTGATCGGGCGACTTCCTGTATTGACTCACTTGGATCCTCTACATGCAGATGCATTAAAAAGAATCCTTACAGAGCCTAAGAATGCTTTGGTGAAGCAGTATGCCAAGTTGCTTAATTACGAAGGAGTCAAAGTCACATTCGAAGAAAGTGGAATTGACTTTATCGTGGAAAAAGCAGTGGAATTCAATCTGGGAGCAAGAGGATTGAGATCAATTTGCGAAGCAATCATCACTGATGCGATGTATGATATCCCATCAGATGATTCTATCAAAGAACTGGTCATCGATGCGAAATATGCCCACGAAAAATTTGACAAATCTAAATTTAAGCGACTACAGGTCGCCTAATAACAAAACCCTGTTTCACTCGAAGCAGGGTTTATTTTTTTCCAAGACTTTCCAAAATAAGTCCTGCGGCAGTGTCTGAAGCAGAACTCTCTCCGATTTGCTCCTTGATCAAATCATACCCCTGCAACATTTGCCCCCTATACACTTGATTTCCGAGAATCTGCTGCAGCTCAGCTTTCAGATTAGGAATGGAGAAATCATGCTGAATAAGCTCCTTTACCACTTCTTTATCGGCGATTAAATTGACCAAGGAAATATAAGGCACCCGGATCAAATTCTTGGCTATTGCATAAGAAACAGAACTCGTACGGTAAACAACCACCTGCGGCACTCTAAAAAGAGCAGTTTCCAAGGTAGCAGTACCTGATGTGACCACCGCAGCTATCGCATGTGAGAGCAAATCATAAGTCTGATCAAAAATCACCCGAATGCCTGCGTCAATTCCCCTCCGGTAAATACCTGTCCCGAGATCCCCCACTCCGGCAATTACAAACTGGGCATTAGGAAATTCTTTGACCAAAGCGATCATCCGATCCAGCATGGCGTTAATCTCTTGGGCTCTACTGCCGGGTAAAAGCGCAATAATAGGCTGATAGCTCAGTTCATTCTTTTGGAAAAAAAACTCGTGGGGGACAAATTTAGAAATCTCATCCAAGAGAGGATTGCCTACATAATGTACTTGAAGGTCATATTTTTTGAAAAAATCCGGTTCAAAAGGTAAGATTGAATAAATCCGATCTGTAAAAGCTTTAAGCTTTAATGCCCTTTTCTGATTCCAAGCCCATACTTTCGGAGGGATATAGTAATGGACGGGGATATTGTTTTCCTTAGCGAAAGCGGCAATTTTCATGTTGAACCCACCGTAATCTACAAGAATGATCGCATCAGGTTGATAAGAAGCAATGTCGTTCTTAACCAGCTTAAGGTATTTCATCACCTTCCGGAAACCCAGCATCACCTCCAAAAATCCCATCAGAGCAACTTCCGCATAATCTACAGCCAGCTCAACCCCAGCCTCTCTGGAATAGGATCCACCCATCCCACGAATAGCCAGATTGGAATCTTGAGCCAGAAGTGATCTCACCAGATTAGAAGCATGCAGATCTCCTGATCGTTCGCCGGAGATGATGTAGAGTTTTTTAAACAATTTCAAATTTTAAATTTCAAATTTAGGCTATCACTCCCCATAATACTCCACAAAATTCCTTGGAGTCTCGTACAAGGTAAGTTTGTGCAATCCTCCATGGGAAGTAATCGCATTCACGGCAGGCTCTAGAATCTTCCAGAATTCCATAATAAGGTTCTCGCAACTGGCCAATTTCCCTTCCATAAAATCCACATCTACGTTCAGGTTTTTATGATCCACTTTCTCAATCACCAAATCACGGATGATGGTGCTGAGTTTCTTGAGATCCACTACGAATCCTGTGTCAGGGTCAGGCAAGCCTTTTACCGTCACAATCAGTTCAAAATTGTGCCCATGCCAGTTCATATTGGCGCAGGGTCCAAAGACTTCTATATTTTTATCATCTGACCACTTCGGATTCCAAAGCTTATGGGCTGCATTGAAGTGTTCTTTTCTACAAACGTAAATCATCTCATATAGTAATTGGCGACAAAGTTAACCAGAAGATGCGGAATATGGAATTCGCTTGTGCTGTAAGGAGATTAGAAAATCGGGATCTGGGATTAAGGAGGAAACTATACTCCTCTTCGAATAGCTACGTACAAAGTTCACTATAGCACTTTAATGGTAATCCGCCTATTCAAGGCTTGATTTTGCGAACTGCTGTTAGGTACCATTGGTTCCTTGTCTCCTTTCCCCTCTACAAGCACGCGGCCATGATGAAACCCATTGCTGACCAGGTACTCTTGTACACTCTTGGCCCGCTGCAAACTGAGATTCTGATTATAGTTTGCACTACCTACATTATCCGTATGCCCTGTGATCAAAATATTCACATTGGGATTCTCAGATAAAAATTTAACCAGTCTTTTCAGGGATGAAATTGATTCTGATTTCAAGCTGTACTGATCAAATTCAAAAAACACATTTTCAAAAACAAATTCCTCTCCCGGAGCCACAGGCACCAGCTCCACTTTCAAATCTTTTACATTCTTGATATTATCCCGCTCCACATTATATATTTTGGGAATAAAGCCTTTTTTCTCCACGTACAATCCGGAGATCGCCTTATCAGGATAAAGCATTGTGAATGCACCGGTCTTGCCATCGGCCTTGAATCTGTACAACGTGCTGTCATTAGTCAATGACACCAGTGACAAGGTAGCGTCAATAGGGTCACCTGTTTTTGAATTAAACACTCCTCCTTCTGTAACAGTCAAATTCTCCCCCAAAGAGATCTCAGAAGGAAATTTGAATCTGTACAATAACGAGCGGTCATTTGCTCTTTCAGAAGTGGTCAACTCGGTGAAATAGGCATAATCCTTTTGTGCAGTTATAAATAACCCGACCTGATCCAGTTGATCATTGATGGGTAAGCCTAGGTTTTCAGGTGTGGTAAATTCTCCGTTTACCACTTTTGAAAGATGTATATCCATACCGCCAAAGCCCGGATGACCATTGGACGAGAAGAAAAGTATCTCATTATTGAAAAACATAAACGGTGAGATCTCGTCTTTTGGCGTATTCACAACGTTTCCGAGGTTTTTTGCCTCAGACCAAGTTGCATCATTTTGCATGACGCTATACCAAATATCATTTCCTCCGTACCCGCCTTTCCTATTTGAAGAGAAAAACAATATCCTGCCATCGGCAGAAAGAGAAGGCTGGGAATCCCATGATCTGGAATTGACATTTTTTCCCATATTTCGGGGACGTTGCCACATTCCATTCACCTTGTAGGCTATATACAGATCGCAGCTCCCTTCAGAATCAGGTGCATCACAGGAAGTAAAGATGAGGATATTCCCATCTGCGGTAATTGTACATGTCCCTTCGTTGTAGGGAGAGTTGATAGCCTGAGCCACACTTTGAGGCTTTGACCAATCACCCTCGGGAGACACAAAGGACATAAAAATATCCTCCTTGTCATTATTACCGGTACCATCTCTTTTGGTGAAAAGAATCTGCTGCCCATCTGCTGTCAGTACAGGGAAATATTGAAGCTGAAATTCATTGAGTGGCGAGGGTAATATTTCCTTTTCGATCTGACGGTCATTCCCCAATTGTCCTGCCAAAAAATCCATCTGCTCCTTCATCTCCAAATAATTGGACAAGCGACGGAATGATGCATCAAACAATGGATCAGTAGCTACAAATTCATTGTAGGCATCTTGAAATCTCCCCTGCTTCAAATACACATGGGAAAGTACCCAGCCCATATCTGCCCGAAGTTTTTGAGTCGCATTTTTTCCTGACAGGCGGGCCTTGCCAGCCAGAGCGGTAGCTTCAGCCTCTTCAAACTCACCCTTGGTAATCCGGAGTTGAGTCAGTTTCACATAAGCTTCCAAAAATAATGCTTCCCGCTTAATTGCATCTTGATATTTGCCAATTGCCGCATCATATTGCCTAGTAAGCGTAAGTTCTTCAGCCTCCTTATACATCTTGATAGCCTTGGCATCAATGACCGAATAGTCTTGAGCTTTCGCAAAAGAAAAGGATAAAAAAAGAAGAATTCCGACTATAGCAGGGCGCATGGACTTAAGGTATGTCCATAAATTTATGAGTTTGAAGCGATATTTTCCATTTTGGGTGATTTTTTGCAAAATCAATGATGATCGGAGTGAACTTCCCGGCTTTGCTCCACTCGGGCTGAAGACGCAATTCACAGGTAGATTTCACCAGTAACGCATGCTCTTCGGCAAAAGAAAAATCACTCTGGTGGAAAACTACCACTTTCAATTCATCTGCCTCTGCATAGATCGAAGAATGTGGTTTTTTGAATTTCTTTGGAGAAAAACAAACCCAATCAAAATCTCCCGAGAATGGATAAGCACCTGAAGTTTCAATGTTGGTAGTAAACCCCTTTTCTTTCAAAAGTGCTGTCAACGGCCCCAGCTCATACATCAAGGGCTCTCCACCGGTGATCACGACCAACCTTCCCGGATAAGCCAAAGCTTCTTCAACGATCCTTTCGATGGAAAGAACAGGCCACTTGCCCGAATCCCATGATTCCTTGACATCACACCAGACACATCCCACATCACAGCCCCCAAGCCGGATAAAATAAGCAGGATACCCCGAAAATCTCCCTTCTCCCTGTATGGTATAAAAAGCCTCCATTACCGGAAGCTGAATTCCTTGCGCTACTGCTGCTTCTATATTCATCTGAATTTTTGATAAAGCGGGCAATTGAACCGCTGGGTGAATTAAGCCGCAAAGGTAGGGATTTTGAATTGGAAAATTGAATATTGGAAAATTGAAAGATTAACTCCGACATTTTTCATCCTTCGAATTCTGAACTTTTACAATCTTTTCATCATCACAATCCGATAATCATCCACAGTACCTTTTCTGATTACTTCCACAATCTTAAACTCTCTTTGTAACCCGAAGTTGATCATTGGAGGAAGTCGATTTCTGGTTTTAAAGAATATTTCTTCGAACCCATTATTTCTTGCCCAATCTTCCTGATACTCTGCCAGAGCAGTAGCCACACCACCTCTTCTAAACTCTGGGATGATACCACCCATCCATGAATAAAAGACCTTGGGTTTGTCACTTTGATACCCAACCTTAAACCCTATCAATTCATCTTCTACCACAGCTACCAACGATAACTGCCTCTTGTCTTCCAATCTTTTTCTGTAAAAATCCAAATCACCCCTACCTCCAAATTCCGGGATACGCATATGCACCCAAAACAATTCCTCAAGAGAAGCTTTACGAACTACGACTTCCAATGAATCACTTTTCATTATGTTGAAAATTTAAAAATCGGAAAACCACAGTACTAATAAACTTCTGCTGTCCTTTCAAAATCAATCTTTTTTAAGTGTTGGATAAGCCACTCCCAATTGCTCCAAATAGGTACCAAACTTAGTCTCATCGTAATAGAATTTTTCCATTTCCGGACGGAATTGATCCATAGTCTTTTTATTCAGGTAAATAGGGGCCTCATCTTCTGCAGAAATCATAGGCTTATATTCGGTTTCCTTGGTCTGCACATTTTTGAAATAATCCCAAGCCTCCTCAACTAATTCCGGCTGTAGCAAAAAGTCCAAAATTGTCATCGCTTCAGCTTTGGCTCCTGCAGTTACACCCTTATGTGCAATGGGAGTTGCCATGGCAATAGCATTGCTCCAGTGATGCCCCGGAAGTCCGGGTATATTGGAAGGAAATCTCAACGTAACAGTGGGAACTACCCAAGAGACATCTCCTATATCATCAGACCCTCCGGATATTGGTTCTTTGACAGGCAATCCAAGCGTATCCAATTTGGTAGGCAAACCTTCCGCTTTTTTAACCCCCAATTCAGTTTGCACTGCTTTCGCCAATTGCTGGTCTGCTTCAGACCATTCGGGCAAACCTACTTCAAGGATATTTGCATACATTTTCTCCGCAATGGTTTTATTGAAATGTCGTGGCCAGGCAGTCCCGAGAATCTTTGAGGTCACCTCAGTATCAGTCATCAGCGCTGCACCTTCTGCCATTTTATTAGCCATTCCATACATTTCCATTATGCCTTCGTAGTTCACATCCCTGAAATAATACCAAATGGAAGCTTTGGAAGGAACCACATTGGGCTGATCACCCCCGTCTGTAAAAATCGAATGCGAACGTTTCAGAGGATCTAAATGCTCTCTTCTATAATTCCAGCCTACATTCATCAACTCAGCAGCATCCAACGCACTTTTCCCCCTCCAGGGAGCTCCGGCAGAATGAGCCGCCTCGCCTGAGAATGTATATTCCACAGAGATCAGTCCAGTACCCGAAGTTTGTCCATAGCTCACTCCAAGATTATTTGCGACATGAGTGAAAATACAAATATCCACCCCATCAAATAAACCGTCCCTAGTGTACCAAGCTTTGGCCGCCACCAGCTCCTCCGCAATTCCAGGCCAGAGCACAAGCGTACCGCCTATATTCTCACGCTCCATAATCTCCTTCACCGCCAAAGCTGCTGTGATATTCAAAGGAATCCCTGCATTGTGTCCCTCTCCATGTCCCGGAGCTCCTTCCACAATAGGTTTATGATAAGCCACCCCCGGATATTGGGATGCCTTGGGAATGTTATCCACGTCAGAACCCAAGGCAATGGTCGGTCCCTCCCCGTTTTTCCAGGTAGCAAACCAGGCTGTAGGAATACCGGAGACACCCATTTCTATCTCAAAACCATTTTCACGGAGTATTCCGGTCAAGTACTTGGATGATTCAATTTCCTGAAAGCCCAATTCAGCAAAGCTGAAGATTTTATCCACCATCACCTGACTCATTTTGGCTTTCTGGTCTACCAGAAGCACAGCTTCTTGCTTGAGTTCGGCAATTCTCTTTGGGGTCATTCTCTTTTGGGCAAAAGAGTGCTGAGTCAAGAGTATCATAAAAAAGAATAACCCGGTATAGCGGCGTAGTAAAGTTGATTTCATCTGTTTATATTTTGATTTTTAATGGTCAGATGGAATCTCGCAGGGCGCATAACCATGCCTCTCCCGAAGCAGGTTCGGGACAAGTTGTGTGACTTTTTAGTCCTGCTCGATTTCATAGGATTAGTGGTTAGGTTGAGATGTAAAATATTAAAAATGTTTCATCAATTCTGACAAAAATGACCAAAGGAAAAAATGGATGTTGGGAGGAATTATGAATTTGAATTCCAAAGCCCGGCAATTTTTCTATTTTTGCAGGCGTTCAGCTAAAAAATAACGAATAATTCAATCATGGCGGAGTACAATTTTAGAGAAATCGAGAAAAAATGGCAGGCATACTGGGAAAACAACCAAACTTTTCTTGCCAAGGTAAACCCGGACAAACCTAAATTCTATTCTCTCGACATGTTCCCCTATCCCTCCGGTGCCGGACTCCATGTGGGGCATCCGCTGGGATATATTGCATCTGATATCGTCAGTAGATTCAAGAAGTTGAAGGGATTCAACGTTCTTCATCCGATGGGTTATGACAGCTTTGGACTACCTGCGGAGCAATATGCTATTCAAACAGGTCAACATCCTGCGATCACTACCGAAGAAAACATTACCCGTTATACGGAGCAACTGAAAAACATTGGATTTGCTTTCGACTGGAGCAAAGAGGTCAGAACCTCTAATCCAGACTATTATAAGTGGACGCAGTGGATCTTTATGCAGCTTTTTAATAGCTACTATGATCAGGATGCGGACAAAGCACTTTCCATCGAGTCTTTGATAGCGCGGTTTGAGAAAGAAGGAAATGCCAACGTAAAGGCTGTTTGTGATGAGGATACTCAAAAGTTCAGCGCTGCCGAGTGGAGTGCTTTCTCCGAAAAAGAAAAGCAGGAAACACTTCTAAAATACAGACTGACATTTCTAGCCGAAACCACCGTCAACTGGTGCGCGGCACTGGGAACAGTACTTTCCAATGACGAAGTAAAAGAAGGCTTCTCCGAGCGTGGCGGCCATCCGGTGGAGCGTAAAAAGATGATGCAGTGGTCGATGCGGATCACCGCCTACGCAGAAAGATTATTGCAAGGCTTGGAAAAAGTCGATTGGTCTGAACCGATCAAAGAAATGCAGCGCAACTGGATTGGAAAATCCATAGGAGCTGATGTGGTTTTTCAAGTAAAAGACTCAGAACAAACCATTAAGGTATTTACTACCCGAGTGGATACTATATATGGTGTCACCTATTTGGCTTTGGCACCGGAAAGCGATCTTGCAGCAGCTCTGATCACTGAAGATCAACGCGAAAAAGCTGAAGCGTACATTGAAGTAGCCAAAAACCGCTCGGAACGTGAGCGTATGAGTGATGTCAAAACCATCTCAGGTGCATTTACGGGATCCTATGCGATCAATCCATTCAACGGTGAAGAAATCCAAGTTTGGGTAGCCGATTATGTTTTGGCAGGCTATGGTACCGGTGCCGTGATGGCTGTACCTGCACATGATGAGCGGGATTACAACTTTGCCAAACACTTCGGACTGGAGATCAGACAAGTGATCGAAGGCTCCATGGAAGAAGGCTCTTTTCCGGGAAAAGGCGGCTTGATCATCAATTCCGGCTTTATCTCCGATCTATACATGAAAGATGCTATGGACAAAGCCATAGAATTTTTGGAGGAAAAAGGCATAGGAAAAGGCAAGATCCAATACCGGATGCGGGATGCGATTTTCACCCGACAGCGCTATTGGGGCGAGCCCCTTCCGGTTTATTTCAAGGAGGGACTACCCTATTTGATTGAAGAAAAAGATTTGCCTTTAGTATTGCCGGAGGTAGACAAATACCTGCCTACCGAAGATGGAGAACCTCCACTTGCAAGAGCGAAAGACTGGAACTACAAAACTCCGGATGGTGAATTCCCTCTGGAAAGAAGCACTATGCCCGGCTGGGCAGGATCAAGCTGGTATTTCTTCAGATATACTGATCCTAAAAATGAAACTGAATTTGCCGACAAAGCGAAAACAGATTACTGGGGAGCTGTAGATTTATACATCGGGGGATCCGAGCATGCTACCGGTCACTTATTGTATTCCAGATTCTGGACCAAGTTCCTTTACGATCTTGGGGTAGTGAGCGTAGATGAGCCCTTCCAGAAGATGATCAACCAAGGCATGATCCAAGGAAGATCAAATTTTGTATATAGAGTCAAAGGCACCAACAAATTTGTGAGCTACGGACTACGGGACCAATACGACTCATTTGCGATGCATGTGGATGTCAACATCGTCCACAACGATCAGTTGAACCTGGAGAAATTCAAAGCCTGGAGACCTGATCTGGCAGATGCCGAATTCATCCTGGAAGACGGCAAATACATCTGCGGATCTGAAGTGGAGAAAATGTCTAAGCGATATTATAACGTGGTTAACCCAGATGATATCGTAGAAAGATATGGCGCGGATACCTTGAGATTGTATGAGATGTTTTTGGGCCCCTTGGAGCAATTCAAGCCTTGGAATACCAACGGAATCGACGGAGTATTCAAGTTTCTCCGTAAGCTTTGGAATCTTTATCACACCAATTCAGGTGAGTTCCAGATATCTGAAGCCGAACCAAGCAAGGAAGAATACAAAGCCCTTCACAAGGCACTGAAAAAAATGGAGGAAGATATGGCTAACTTCTCCTTCAACACGTCAGTATCCAGCTTTATGATCTGTGTAAATGAACTTAGTGCGCTGAAATCCAACAAACGTAAAATTCTCGAACCTCTAGCCCTCTTGGTTTCGCCTTATGCTCCTCACATCGCTGAGGAATTGTGGAGCCTTTTAGGCAATGAAAAATCTATTACAGAAGCAGTATTCCCAGCCTTTGATGAAAGTCATCTGAAAGAAAGTGCATTCGAATATCCGGTGATGATCAATGGAAAAATGAGAGCAAAGATCAACCTAGACCTTTCCCTTACCAAAGATCAAATCCAGCAAGCCGCTTTGGCTGATGAAACAGTACAGAAGTGGCTGGAAGGAAAAGGTCCTAAGAAGATCATCATCGTTCCGGGAAAGATTGTGAATTTGGTAGTGTAAGTTTCAATCTAAGAGACGGTCTCATAAGTAGGTTTTCTTGTCTGGCTGAGTAGCCAGTCTGCCGAAGGCATGAAAGTCGAAGCCTTTTATGCGCTAATTAAGCCCATTTCGACTTCCCGCCACAGCGAGGCAAGCTGCTCAATGTGACAATTATGAGTTGTGAGACAGCCTCTTAGATTTTCAATACAACTAAATGAGCCGAATCAAACTAGTGTATGTAACACCATCCATGCAGTCATTTGTAAAAAGTGATATAGGGATTCTGCGCAACTATTTTGATGTTCGGGTCATCAATCAACCGTGGGGCAATAAAAAACTTGCTCCGCTCAATTTCATAGCTCAATTTTTCTCCATGCTCACAAACATATTCGGGGCAAAATTCATTATCGTCAATTTTGGTGGATATTGGGCTTTTTGGGGAATTGTCTTTGGTAAAGCATTTGGAAAGAAAGTCTTTATTGTCACGCATGGAACTGATTGTGCGAGTATTCCCGAAATAAATTACGGCAGCCTTCGCATCAGTCTACTGAAACGAATATGCAAATTCAGCTACCACAGAGCCGATGCAATATTCCCGGTAAGCGAATCTTTGATAGAAACGGAACTGTCTTTTGATCCAGCTATCACTTCACGAAAACAGGGGCTTTTACATTATTTCCCAACACTCCAAGTGCCGTTAAAAACAATCTATAATGGACTGGACGATAATGAATGGATACCGCCCGAAAAATCCTCAAGGATCACAAACAGCTTCTTGGCTGTAATGTCCTCCAGCCAATTTACACTCAAAGGTGGAGACCTGATCCTGAAAATTGCCCGCGAATATCCAGATTGCAACTTTTACTTTGCAGGTATCCAAGCTGCACAAATATCAGAACAAGCGCCTGAAAATGTCCGGTTTTTAGGTTTCCTAGCACCAAAGGAATTGCTCAGTTGGTATCAGAAAAGTGAGTTTTACTTTCAGCTTTCCGGTTTTGAAGGATTCGGCTGCGCATTATGCGAGGCAATGCTATGTGGAGCTATTCCCATAGGTTCCAATACCAATCATATCCCTCAGATAATAGGGGATTGTGGATTTATCATACCTGAGAAATCCCTGAAAGCGGCTATCGCCATCATGGATAAAGCACTTTCCGATACCAATAAAGATTTACTTTCGATAAATTCACGACTTCATATCCAAGCCAATTATTCTCTGACGCTTAGAGAGAAAAATCTAATCGAGTCTTTGGAGCAATTTACCTGCGAGTCATATACTAACTAATGGAACATTTATTAAGTAATATTTCGAGAAATTTATATGTGATTCCGGGCGGCTTTTTTGTCACCAAATTGTTTCGGAAATTCTTCACATCCCCGTCCAAAGGTGAAAACTGGAGGAATTTCAAGTTTAGAGGTGTAGCGATGAAAGTAGATATTGCAAAGCAAATGGGCAATGCAATCTACTGGCGTGGTGCCCATGACTGGGCTCCCATTTTTGTTTTGGAAAAGTTTTTAAAAAAGGGGGACACGTTCATTGATGTGGGTGCCAATCAAGGTGAATATTCCCTATGGGCTGCCAGAAAAGTCGGGATAGATGGCAGAGTAGTAGCTTTTGAACCCATGCAACAGCTTTTTGACCAATTGACTGAAAATATCCGGCTCAATGAAGCATTCCACAAATCCATTATACCTGTAAAACTAGGGTTATCAGACAAAAAAGGAGAAGTAATTCTCTATTCCAGTGCCGATTCCAACGAAGGCACAAACACCATTTACAACACGGAAAAATTCAGTATAGAATCTGGAAAAATTCAGCTTGACACACTGGATGAACAGCTAAAATCCTTGGAAATCACTAATGTGAATTTTCTAAAGATTGACGTAGAAGGAGCCGAACTTCAGGTACTAAAGGGAGCTTTGAATACGCTCAAAAAACATCGTCCGATTATTCTTCTGGAAATAAACAAGGATGCCTGCATAGCCGGAGGATATCTGCCGGAGGATATATTGGCACTTCTCAAGCCATTCAATTATTCCTTTTCGAAAATCGGGCTTAGAGGCTCGTTGAGTAAGGTGGACGAGCTCCCTGATTTCTGTAATATTCTCGCATTACCTCAGTAGCTTTTTCAAGAGCGGCAAAAAGTATCCCGACCGGGATTCTACCTAGTCCCCATCACAATCCATTCAAGCTTTACCCCCGGTACACTTTTTCGCTGATAGCAGGTCAAATCCAATACAACAACCTTTATGCTTTGAAACTCCTCAAAATCGTAAAAGGTGAACAGGAACAACAAACACATTGATTAATAGTCACTTTATCACTTAGACACAAATACTAAACAATCCATTCTTCCACATACTGGACAAAAGAATTTTTAAGAAATTTGAAGTTTTTAATTCTGACCGGAAAACATATTCTTCCTTCAGACAAAATGCCCCGTAAACCTTCCCAGTATTTTAATTCTCCAAAATCGCCTTTTCGGAATTTTTAAAAAGACTTTTTCAATTATACCAAATTTTCAATTTTAAAGACTCCATTCTCATTTGTTAACTATTTTTAACCGATTTTTTAAATTACCACACAATTTTGATCTAAATCAAAGATTTTTTAAACCGACTTTTTACATATTAACAAAATGTTAAAAAATATAAGCATAAAAAAAGGGAGCTTTTTAGAAAAAGCCCCCGAGAGTGGGTCTATTGTCAATCATCTAAAACCAAATATACTTTTGTAATCCTTGCTGTGTATTTGTTTTTTTGATCTTTTTATTTTGTTAAACATAGTGAAAATGTTTTAAAGCGCCCAAAAACAAATAATTATTTTATGCAAATATTTAAGAATACTAAGTCTTATGAGATTGAAATACTTTTGGAGTCAAGCCAAATTCTTGCTTAAAAGCACGGATAAAGTATGTGATATTGCGAAACCCCGACATATAACAAACTTCCTGAATCTGAAATCCACCGATAGTCAAGTACTGTTTTGCAAGCTTCAATCGTTCATGAAGTACAAATTCCATCGGAGTCAGTCCCATATCCTGCTTAAACGTACGGATAAAATGAGCTTTACTCATACAGGCTTGAGAAGCCAAATCCTCCAGAGAAATTATTTCCCTGACATTCTTCTTTATATACTCGACTACATGCGCCATTCTGTTTCCCGAAGCCAGTTCTTTATAGGATTTTTGCATCATATCCCTAGCCTGAGTCTGGCTCAGCCTAATGAGAAGTTCCTTGAGTGCTAACGAAGCAATCAGATCTTTTTCCTTCGAACCGTCTTTTACTCCTATTCTAATAAAGCGGTTGATGATTTCGGAGAGATCCTGAGTATTGATCAAATGAAAGTAGCTGAGGTCCAGCCCCCAGTCTTTATTAATCATTTTATCAGGGAATTTTTCATTCAACAGACTGAAAGTAGCTTCAATCATCTCCTTTGAGATGGAGAGGGCAATGCAATGCGTAGGGTTGTTTAAGTGAGCTTCAGGAAAGTCGATTTTCATCACTTCATTAGGCGGAACAATCACCGACTCACCCGGCAAATACTCAAATCCGGGCCTATCAAATAGATGCATTATTTTCTTGCCTTTGAGCATAGTGGTCAACACCAGATCTCCAAAAACCAAATTGACATCATCTGCCTTCTGATGAGTCTCGAAAATATTCAACTCACAGTTGTCCAGCGTGTAAGTAGTCCTATTTTCCACCAGTGTCTTCAAATCTCTGGTATTCCTCCACGGAACACCGGGAATAAAATCATTTTGGGTCATGCCTTTAAAATACTAATAATTAAACGCTTTCTGAAATCAGCTAGTCTTCTCTACAATCATTTAATCCCAATCAACCTCTTCAATTAGTCAACTCAGGTTGATGGGATGTTGTTCCAGTGTAATTTTTAATAACGGGAAATTTGGAGATTTGATCACAACCAAAATAACCGTGTACCATGACAACGCTAACATTATCACAATCCAAGCCTGTGGACCGCCCGTCTGTGAAGGATAAATACGATCATTTCATTGGTGGAAAATGGGTAGCACCCAGTTCCGGAGAATACTTTGACAACATTTCCCCTATCGATGGCAAGCCATTCACAAAGGCCGCGAGAGGAAACAAGGAAGACATAGAAAAAGCAATCGATGCCGCTCATGTTGCTTTCAAGACTTGGTCTAAAACCTCTGCTGCAGAAAGAAGTCGAGTACTGAACAAAATCGCCGACATCATGGAAGAAAATCTTGAAATGTTGGCTAGACTGGAAACAGTCGATAACGGCAAAGCACTTCGAGAAACAAGAGCTGCCGATCTCCCGCTTTGCATAGACCATTTCAGGTACTTCGCAGGAGTGATCAGAGCAGATGAAAGCAGCATATCTGAACATGACGAGCATACCGTAAGCATTGCTTTGCACGAGCCTCTCGGGGTAGTAGGGCAGATCATCCCCTGGAACTTCCCCCTACTCATGGCTACCTGGAAAATTGCACCTGCTCTGGCAGCCGGATGCTGTACAGTGGTAAAACCTGCTGAGCAAACTCCGGCCAGCATTATGGTGCTTATGGAGCTCATTGGCGATGTAGTCCCTCCGGGAGTGATAAATGTAGTCACAGGCTTTGGCGTAGAAGCAGGCAAACCGCTCGCCTCGTCCAATAGAGTCTCCAAGGTTTCTTTTACAGGGGAAACCACCACAGGACGCCTCATCATGCAGTATGCATCCGAAAATCTAATCCCCGTCACCATGGAACTTGGCGGAAAATCACCCAATATTTTTATGAAATCTGTAGCAGATGCAGACGATGAATTCTTTGACAAAGCTATAGAAGGAGCCGTGATGTTTGCTTTGAATCAAGGAGAAGTCTGTACCTGCCCTTCCAGAATTCTAGTTCATGAAGATATTTATGATGTATTCATGGAGCGCGTCATAGAAAGAACCAAAGCCATCAAAATGGGACATCCATTGGCTGAAGACACCATGATGGGAGCCCAAGCTTCCAATGACCAATATCAGAAAATCCTTTCTTACCTGGACATAGGGAAGCAGGAAGGCGCAGTGGCCCTTTGTGGAGGGGAGAGCGCAGGTCTGAATTCCGGTCTGGAAACCGGATATTACATCAAACCGACGATTTTCAAAGGAAACAATAAAATGCGCATCTTCCAAGAAGAGATTTTTGGCCCCGTTACATGCGTAACCACGTTCAAGACCACTGAGGAAGCCATAGCGACCGCCAATGACACGATGTATGGTCTTGGGGCAGGACTATGGTCAAGAGACGCCCATGAGCTCTACCAAGTTCCCCGTGCTATCCAAGCAGGCAGGGTATGGGTAAACTGCTATCATGCCTATCCCGCACATGCTCCATTTGGAGGTTACAAAAAATCAGGCTTCGGAAGAGAAAACCACCTTATGATGCTCGATCATTACAGGCAAACCAAAAACATGCTTATCTCCTACAACAAGGAGAAACTCGGATTCTTTTAAATTGTCAATTTCTAAAACCGGTAAAGGCAGGAGAATTCTCTTCTGCCTTTCTTTAGTTTCACCATATCTCCTTAATCATGCAATCAATCAAAAGAGTCCTCATCACAAAAGCCGCAAAAGAAGTGATAGACATACTCCAAAAGCGTTTCAATTCCGAACTGATGTTTCATCAAAGCGGCGGATGCTGTGACGGCTCCTCCCCCATGTGTTTTGAAAAAGGAGATTTCAAAGTAGGAAGTCAAGACATATGGCTAGGTGAAGTTTATGATTGCGATTTTTTCATCAGCGCAGATCAATTTGAATACTGGAAACACACGCAACTCACCTTGGATGTCGTCCCTGGAAGAGGAAGCAGCTTTTCCATAGAGATCCCGATGGGAGTCAGGTTTATGATCCGATCCAAACTTTTTACTTCGGAAGAACTGGAAAATCTAAGTCCAATAATGACAGGAGAAGAAAAACTTAGAGAGAACTAAACAGAAAACATCTGTTAAGATTCCGTTGTATTTTTCAGTATCTTCAAGAGTGTAATCACTCGCTATGAAGAAATTAATTATTGTTTTGGGAACTGTAGTGCTTCTTTATTTTGCTGCCACCCTGACCATCCCCCCTTACATAGAATCCCAACGAAACCCTGTCAAATCACCTTCACCCTATTCTGTATCTACTGAAGCACAAGCCGTTTATGATCGACTGGACTTCATCGCAGACCTTCATTGCGATGCCTTGCTTTGGGGAAGAGATCTGACCAAAAGAGGGGACCGGGGACATGTTGATTTTCCGAGGATGCGGGAAGCGAATGTAGCCTTACAGATGTTCACAATAGTATCCAAGTCACCTGCCGGACAAAACATGCAAAGCAATAGCTCCGATGCCTTTGACAACATCACTCCGCTCACTATTGCCAAGGGAGAATCTCCTGCCAGCTGGTTTAGCCTGATCAATCGCACGCTTTCGCAATCTGAAAAACTAGCGAATTTCATAGAAAAGGAAAAGGATAAAGCGATTCTTATTAAAAGTGGCGCAGATCTAAACAAACTTATTGCAGCCAGAAAGAAGGATAAAGCTGTTATAGGAGCCATGCTTGGAATCGAAGGAGCCCATGCACTGGAAGGAGAACTGGACAATCTTGACCAAGTCTATGATGCAGGAGTGAGAATGATCGGACTAACCCACTTTTTTGACAATCTACTTGGTGGCTCAGCCCATGGACAGAGTCAAGCCGGACTAACTGACTATGGTAAATCTGTAGTCCAAAAGATGAATGAACTGGGCATATTTGTGGATCTGGCTCACTGTTCGCCTGCGATCATAGAAGATGTATTGGCTATGACAGACAAGCCTGTGATGGTTTCCCATACCGGAGTCAGGGCTGTGTTGGATTCTCAAAGAAACCTCAGTGATCTTCAAATTCAGAAAATAGCCGGTAACGGGGGAATTATCGGCATCGCTTTTTTTGATGAAGCGGTCGGCGTACCTGAGTTGCCGAATATCATCGCTTCCATCAAACACATTCGGGATTTGGTAGGCATAGAATACGTAGCATTGGGTTCGGATTATGATGGAGCGGTCGCCGTACCTTTTGACATTACAGGATTCCCGCTTTTGGTAGAAGGAATGATGAATGCAGGTTTTAGTGAATCGGACATCAAAGCTGTGATGGGAGAAAATGTGAAGAGATTTTTCATGCAAAACCTCAACTGATGAGCGAAGCCCGTATCCATCAAGACAGCAAGTATTTCAAAAAACTTCAGGAATACCTTCGGGAGTTTGTCTACGGGGGAATTGACGGAGCTATCACCACCTTTGCTGTAGTAGCAGGTGGATTCGGCGCCGATCTTGATTCCGGTATTATAATAATTCTGGGTTTTGCCAATTTACTTGCAGACGGTTTCTCCATGTCAGTGGGCGCATACCTATCTGCCAAAAGTGACAAGGAGAATTATAAAAAACATGAATCGATTGAGTACTGGGAAGTAGAAAATTTGGCTGAAACAGAGCGTCAAGAGATTGTTGATATTTATAAAGCGAAGGGATTCGCCGGAGAATTATTGGAGCAAGTCGTAGATCAAATCACTTCCAATAAAGACCTCTGGGTGGCCGAGATGATGAAAGACGAACTAAGCCTAATGGAAGAAACAAAAAGTCCATTTAAAATCGGATTGGCTACGTTTTTCTCTTTTGTGACCATTGGCTTCATCCCACTTCTGATCTATCTCTGGACATTTTTCTACCCCTCGGCTATTGATGTTTTCTTTTGGACCAGCTTTCTCACAGGGCTTGCTTTTGTAGTGATCGGAGCTCTAAAATCTTTAGTGAATCAAACCCCTGTGATCAAGAGTATTGCAGAGACAGTCGCTTTGGGGCTTCTTGCAGCCGTAGTAGCATATTATGTGGGCGATATTCTTCAAAACTTTTTCATAAAACAATAACATGGAAACTATAGACGAAGTACTGGTTCGAATGGATCAAATCGTAGATGAGTGCAAAAGCACTCAATCCCGTATAGGTTATTTTGCAATCCTGTACCGACAAGTGACTCGGAGAATTAGAGACGGGATTCTGGCCCGGGAATTTGAAGACAATCCACGAATGGAAAAGTTAGACGTGTTATTTGCAGGCAGGTTTATAGATGCGTATGACTCATGGAAAAACGGCGTGCGGCCAACAGAAAGCTGGCTTATGGCTTTTGAAGCGAGTAAAGTGAGTAGGCATCTAGTTCTCCAGCATTTATTTCTTGGTATCAATGCACACATCAATTTGGATCTGGGGATTTCCGCTGCCGACACTATGGGTGCAAACCCCATTGCCGGCATTCAAAATGACTTCAATAAGATCAATGCTGTGCTGGCAGAATTGGTGGACGGAGTCAAGGCCAACATCAGCACAGTATCACCGATTTTTGGATGGTTAATTCCCCTGGCTAAAGGGCGTGATGAAATGCTGCTCAATTTCTCCATCCGGCTAGCAAGAGACGGCGCATGGAAATATGCCGGAGAATACTATGCATGCGAAGATCGGACCGCGTCGGTCTTTGAGCGTGATATGACTATTGCTAAACTGGCAAATAAACTGATAAACCCAGGTAAATTCTTGCTGTTTATCGTGAAAATAGTCAGCTTGGCAGAATGGAAATCCGTGAGCAGAACGATGGATCAATTGGATATGGTGGTGAAGGAAGCGCAGACTATTTAGGGCATGCTGAAAAACGCCAGTAATAAATCAAAAGCTATCCTATTGAATGATTAACCCATTTTTGATGCGAACGGTTTTTCAGCAAGTGTAGGTTTATTGACCACAATCGGTCTTAATCCATGCATCAGAAAATCCCAAAACCGGGACTTTCAAGCTAGCCTCAGCCATGCCATCTTCTTCGTTGGCCTCATTCGAGGTATAAGCATACATCTTCACTCGGCCGCCTTGAAGCTGGCATACCTGAGACTTTTTCAGCAAGCCCTATTTAGCAAGAAAAACCAATTCTCGCCTATCTGGGTAAAAATCAAAAAATATACTTCTTAAGAAAATCCTCACATCCCAACACAGGAATTTTAGAATAATAAAAGCCGTCCGAGTCTTCCGTCACGATCACTTCACAATCACTTCCCAAGGCAGAATAATATTCCAATCCATCTTCAAAATCATAAACTTGACGATCGGATAAAGTTTGGCTGCAGATCGTCTGGTCCACAGTGGTCATCAAAATCTTCTTGGACAACATTTCTATCTTCAACTTCGCCATTTCTGCACCGCTTTTCTTTTCTGAAAAGTAAAAAGCAATCGCCAAACATATAGGCGAAGTGAAAAGCTGAGTCCCCTGTCGATCTGCTAAACTAAGTACCCGAGAAGAAATAGGAAATAGTGGATATTCTTTGTTAAGTACTGATATCAAAATATTTGCATCAAGAAAAACCCTCATTTCTTAGAAGAAAAGAATTCATCTTTTACGTCTTTTCTACTTGGTGATTTTCGGTACTCAATACGTCCTTCAGCTACAAAATCTACCCAGTCAGAAAACGGTAAATCTTCTAAGGACTTATAGTTTTTGGAGGTAATCTGTGAATAGAGATATTCAGTCAGTCTAGAAAGACTGATGTTATTTTCTTCAGCAAATGACTTTGCCCGATCAATTACATCTTTATTGAATGATAATGTGACTTTCGCATCCATAACACCTGAATTTTAATATACGTAAAGATAATATTTTCTATACGTATAACATACTGTTTCGGATGTTTTTTTTCCACAAAAACCTGAAAATCAGCTATTACTAATTAACTGGTGATGATAGATTTTCATGTATATCCGCTTTTCTACCAGGTAAGGTCAAGGCTACTTCGGTCATCTGTCATCGGTCTTCCAGCCAATAAAGCAAGGAAAATATGGCTACTGGCATCATTGCGGATAATCATATAGATTTTTAAGCATAATGATGACTAAACCTAAAACTCTGATTCAATCCTAGCTATTTCCGCCTCCGTCTGAGCCTTGTTTTTTCGATTGGTTTTATCCTTTTGGAGATCGGTGGCATAGAAATGAGTGTCTTGGAAGTACCCAATTCTCGCTTCAGATTCGCCTTTGGCAAAAGTCCATTTTTCCCCTTTGAAAAGCCTAACCTTATCTTCATGCAATTCCAAATACTCATCATAAGGACCACGGGGAGAGATCAATTTCACAAAAATCGGTGCAGTTTCGATAGCTATGAAAAGCAACATGATAAATACGTTTGCCATAGCCATAGCTGAGCTTTCTTTTGTCAGCGCATCAAGTGCTTCCATCCTAGCAGCAAGCCCATCAAAGCCTTCGATTCCCGGCTGCTGCTTTTCAAATTCTAACTGACGTAATGCAATAAAATTACGGATTTGAGCTTCCAATGTATCGACCCGAATTTGATTTCTCAGCCTCAACCCATCCAAGGTTGATTGTGCCGCATCAAGTTGCTGCTCCTTCTTCTTGGCATTTGTACCCAGCCCTACTATTCCGCTGGTACCGGCTGTTTTCTCTCCAAACCGTTCTGCATCATACTCTTTTTGAAGTTGATCACGATAAGCTTCGAAATTTGCAACCTCAGCTTTTAAGGTATCTATTTTTGATTCCAGTTCTTGGATTTCGGGAAAGCCCTTAGCTAGATCCAGCTTGGATTGGGTTATAAATTCAGTCCGTTTCTCATCGATTTTACGATCAATTTCCCGTTCAAACATTTTCAATTCCAGAGGCTTTGAGATCACCAAAGCAAGCAACACCGCCAGCACCAATCTGGGAATTGCAAGCTTCCACTCACTCCATGCATTTTCCTTCTTCCTCATACTGGACACTATAAATCGATCCAGATTGAATATCATCAGCCCCCAAAGCACTCCAAAAAAAACGGCTGGCCATATGGATTGAAACACAGTATACAAGGCATATCCTGCAGCCAACGCTGCTAATATCCCTGTAAAAAACACCGTCGCTCCGATTCCTACATATTTATTCGATTCTGTGGGCGACCGCTTGAGCAATGGAAAGATAGCACCGCTGCAAAACCAGAAAAAACGGGTAATATGTTCCATACGGAGGAATTAAGGTTGATCCTCTTATCCAACGCTAAAACTCCTCCAAAAAAGATCAACCACAGAATCCACTCTATTGAAATGGGACGAAAATCCCAAAAAACAACTCATACTTCAAAATATCACAGAAAAAATGTGACGAAAATCCTTGATCTCTACTTCCAAACAAGAGCTGAAAAATGTCCGAACTGTACGCGCATGTACTGTAACTGATCGGTTTTGTCCATTTATATAAGAAACAGGGAGGGTCAAAAGACAATCATGGTATCCCGATATCACTTTGTTATATTTAAGCATGAAGAATTACATCTCCGCCACCCTGCTTTTCCTTTTGGTATTCACCCTGCAATTCACCTATGCCCAAGAAGACACCCCCTTCCAAGAGGAAGTGGATAGACGTGCTAAGGAAATCGACGATAGCGGATGGCAAAAAGGAAGTACGGTGTTCACCGGGAGCTCCAGTGTGAGGATGTGGGACAATCTCGAAGATCAATTTCCCGATGTTGCCCTAATCAACTCGGCATTTGGCGGATCACAAGCTGAGCACCTTTTGATGCATTTGGACAAAACCGTCCTGCGTTACTCCCCATCAAAAGTCTTCGTCTATGAAGGAGACAATGACATAAACGACGGCAAAGAAGTAACTGAAATCATGGAAAATCTGGATAAGATTGTATCTGAAATTCAAGCGAAATTTCCGGACACAATTGTCAATCTGATCGCTGCAAAGCCAAGTCCCTCACGGTGGGACAAAAAAAACTCTTACTTGGCGTTGAATGATTTAATCCGACAATACGCCACCTCCCATGAGGGCGTACATATTGTCAATGTCTGGGACATCATGCTTGATGATACCGGAAAGCCAAGAGCAGATATTTTCCTCGAGGACGATCTCCACATGAACGAAACAGGCTATGAACTTTGGAAGGAAATCTTTACTCCCTTCTTGAAGTAATATTGAGCTATGCGTAACTAACAAAACAGCAGGCCTGAACTGAAAAAATCAGATGCTTGAGCAATGGAACTAGGGTCAATTTCTATTCATTCAACCCTTCCTCCTATTAGAAGAAAACTAAGGTAAGTTGATTTGTCATACATTATAGAGCTAATAAATTCTGCTGATATGTAATCCGAAAGATAAACCGAGTGCCGGTTCATTCCGTACTTCCATGTGTCAGATTATTGAAGACGCACTTTATTAAAACAGAATTGTTCAAATTGAGTTTAGCGTATTCTGATTCCTTTATCTTCCAAATCAAAAAAGAACAAAGAAATGTTTAGCTCAAATAAACTTATAACTCCAACGCTATCGCTCATCGTAACACTGATGTTTGCCTGCGGGAATACTTCAGTTCAAAACAATGGATCATCTACAGATGCCGCTAAGCTGGCAGATTACAGAGGAAAAACCGAACTGGCTACTTTTGCCGGTGGATGTTTCTGGTGTGTTGAAGCGCCATTTGAAGGAATAGATGGAGTCATCACAGTGATCTCAGGCTATGCAGGAGGCAAGGAAAAAAATCCTACATACAGTGAAGTATCCAACGGTAAGACTTCCCACAAAGAATCCGTACAGATCACCTTTGATCCGGAAGTGATCAGTTACTCAGAATTGGTGGATATTTTCTGGCAAACTTATGATCCTACAGATGTAGGAGGTTCGTTCTATGACAGAGGATCTCAATACGAATCGGCTATTTTCTATCATGATGCTACCCAAAAGAAAGTGGCGGAAGAATCCAAAAAATTGTTGGACAAATCAGGGAAATTTGAAAAACCGATAGCTACCCCGGTGATTAAATACACCAACTTCTATCTGGCCGAAGATTATCATCAGGATTATTACAAAAAAAATCCACAAGACTATTATTCCTACAGAAATGGATCCGGACGGGACAAATTCATCAAAGCACATTGGCCTGAGCTCAGTGAAAACAAATACAAATCCCCTTCCAAATCTGAGCTGAAGAACACCTTGACGAATTTACAGTATAAGGTCACTATGGAAGATGCGACTGAACTCTCCTTCCAAAATGAATACAATGGCAACAAAAAAGACGGAATCTATGTGGATATCGTCTCAGGTGCTCCTCTTTTCAGTTCCAGAGATAAATATGAATCAGGCTCAGGATGGCCCAGCTTCACCAAGCCCATCGATGCCAGAGCATTGGAAAAGCCAACGGATGATGATCTCGGAATGCTTAGGGTAGAGGTAAGAAGTAAGTTTGGGAAAAGCCACATCGGCCATGTGTTCTACGATGGGCCGGAACCTACCAATCTTCGCTACTGTATGAACTCCGCAGCTATGAAATTCATCCCTACAGAAGAAATGGAAGCTGCAGGATACGGAGATTACTTGTGGTTGGTTAATTGATTTTTCCGGAAGAGGCTACCCGCCGGTGGCCTCTTTTATTGAGCATGGGAGCTAAAAGATTTTTTGATGCGTTTTTCAATAAAAACTCATCCCGATTTCTATCTTTAAGTCTAACTTGTTCTTATTATGAAAAAATTCGCTTGGATTGCCGGCATCGTTATAATCGGACTTTTGGCCGGGATATTTTGGTACAAATTTTACTTCGTATTTGGTGAAGGCGTGAAAGCAGGTAGCTTGAATTACTTCGTGAAAAAAGGAGTAATGTTCAAAACCTATGAAGGGAGGGTTGTCCAAGAAGGTTTTCAAAGCCCTACTGCAGGCGGACTTCAGAGCAACGAGTTTCGGTTCAGTGTGGTAGACAATGACGTAGCAGAGCAGCTGGAAAGAGCTTCCGGCAAGTTCGTAGAACTTCGCTACAAAGAATATAACGGCATGCTACCTTGGAGAGGAACCAGCAACTTCGTAGTCACAGAAGTGCTGACAGTAAATAATCTGGGCAAAACTGAAGGATCAGCTTTGCCCTTTGATCAATAATTAAGGGCGGGTCCAGTAATCCACCACAGTTACCTTATCCAAGTGGGGGCCTAGAACAGCTCCAAAAGCCTTATGAGCAGGGTGAGGCAAATACGCATCTCTAGCTTCATCAGAATGGAATGTCAGCGTGAAGGCATGTGTCAAGCCTTGGTTCAGACCTTCAGGACTGGAATTTGTTCCCCATTCGAAATCCTCAATCCCCTCAATCTCATTCTGAAGATTTCTGAAAGCATCCACTACGGATTGGATATCTTCGGGAGAGGAGGTCTCTTTGAAGCTAAAAAAAACACTGTGTCTTAGTACTGAATCGGGTTGTGATGCCATAGGGTTTTCGCGAATTTCTGTAATTTCTTTTTCGGTTTGTTTTTCTTCTTTTTGAGCGCAGGCAAGCGCCAATGCCAAAGGAAGAAAATAAAGTAGTTTCCTCATAGGTGTTAGATTTTTTACCAATCTAGGGAGATTCAGAGAAATATTCTAAATCTCACCAAGAATGTAGAACCCCATTCCAAAAAATATTAGGACCTCGTGGTTTTATTAATATTAAAACTATATTTAACGAAAATTTAGTAGATCTACGAATTCAAAGTAAAATGAAATATCCTATCTATCAACTCGCGGTGTGCCTTCTTGTTTTTGGCATTTATACTCGCTGTTCGACAAAAAACAGCGAAAGCACTATACCAGATGAAGAAAAATTTAAACTCACCAAAATTGACTCCTTTCAAGTAGACAATTTCACCAGAATTTCTATCCTCGATTACAGTCCTGAGGAAAAAATATATTTGGGTTACGCTATCAATGAAGATGACATCTTGGAAATTTCAGAAAAAGGACAAATTCTCAAGCGGGTACATAAGAAAGGAGATGGGCCTGGGAATTATGGAAATTGGAATCCCATAGGCTTGGGTTTTGGACCTACCGAAGAAAGGATTGTCGAATTGCCATTTGCGGTGTTCAGCTATGACAAAAATTATGAAGTAATACATAAGCATAGAATCATGTCCCCGCTACCTATTCGTGCCAATACACCTTTAGGAAGGCCACCGTTTTATCAACTGGCTGACACCACATATCTCTTGGTTGGCCCAAGTAATTATCTTACAGCCACACTTCTTATCCACAATCAAGAAGGAAAAGATACTCTCCAAAATTTCTATCAACTGAATATGCAAACCGGATCAGTCAAATCAGTTATTTCTTATGAAGACAATTCGATCTACAATTCCACAGAAAACATCTATCCGGAACTAATGGGGAAATCATTCTTTGCAGATCATGAAAGCAATGAATTTGCTGTGGTTCAGAATTTGGACACTGAGATTTTGATTTACGACTTACCTGAATTGACTCTCAGTAGATCGATTCAGATTGCACATTCAGAGTTCCTTACCTATCCCCCTCTCCCGATTGGCACTTCTTTTTCGGATGAAAGAACAATAGTACTAAACAAACTATCTGCACGAAATCAAAAGCTCCTGAATCTTGGAGACAAAACTTATTTACTGCAATACTTCACCGGTATATCCCAAGCAGAATATGATAGTAGAAATTCTGAAGAAGCCCCTTATATAGGGCGGTTTGATACCAGTGAGCAACGCATATTGATTTTCAAAAATGGCAAGCAGATTCCCCATGAACTTTCAGGCATAGACGGAAGCTTAATCATTTCACTTCCGGATAGCAAGATATTAGTTCAAGAACCCGAAAATTCTGAACTTGAGGAAGAGTTTACTCGATTTTCCATATATCAACTTCAACCCAACTGATCATGAAAGTGGCATTTTTCAGTACCAAATCTTACGACAAACAAAGCTTCAATGAGCTTGTACCCGACCACAGCCACGAATTCACTTACTTCGAGCCAAAACTTGACAGCAACACTGCCGCGCTTGCCGATGGACACGATGCTATCTGCTCCTTTGTAAATGATCATTTGGACGAAGGAGTTCTAACCAGACTCTCAGAAATGGGTGTGAAAAACATTGTGCTAAGATGCGCCGGTTATAATCAAGTGGACTTAGAAAAGGCTGAGGAATTGGGCTTCAAAATATGCAGAGTGCCCGCCTATAGCCCTGAGGCAGTTGCCGAGCATGCTCTGGCGCTGATCATGACTCTTGCCCGCAAAACGCACAAAGCCTATAACCGGGTTAGGGAGAACAACTATTCTCTGGAAGGTCTTACAGGTTTCAACATATATGGGAAAATCACAGGAGTAATAGGCACAGGAGCAATAGGCAAAGCCTTCTGCAAAATCATGCTTGGCATAGGATGCGAAGTGATAGCCTATGATATCAAAGAGAATGAGGAACTTAAAAAACTGGGCGTGCGATACCTTCCTCTTGATGAATTATTGACCCAAAGTGACATCATATCCCTTCATTGTCCTTTGAATCCTGACACCTACCATCTGATAAATAAACAGAGGCTGGCACAAATGAAAGAAGGGGTGGTACTGATCAATACAAGCAGGGGCGCATTGATAGAATCTAAGGCAGTGATTCAAGCACTGAAAACCCTGAAAGTTGGGAATTTGGGGATTGATGTGTACGAACAGGAAGAAGATCTGTTTTTCCAAAACCGGTCAGAGGAAATCTTACAGGATGAGGACATCGCCCGACTGATGACATTCCCCAACGTCCTGATTACAGGCCATCAAGCCTTTCTTACCAATGAAGCTCTCACTCAGATTGCTAAGGCTACCCTACAAAACTTGGATGAACTGGATGCCGGAGCGAAGCTAACCAACGAAGTAAAATGGAAGAAGGATTAGGATTAGGCCCCATGTGCTCAACTTACCCTAGTCACATTTGCCTTTCATCCAAGAAGACTGATAATTAGAAAAAACCATGTCAATTAGGCCTTCTCAAGCGGGCAAGAAAAAGCAGAAACTCAAACCACGAAAACCGCCTTGCCCGCTGTGGTAAAAAGAGAGATAAAAAAAATGCCTGCAAATCATAGACTTGCAGGCATTGACCTTTGTATTTCTTAACTGGGCAAAGCCCGATTGGAATTACTTAGCTACTTTCACGTTCACAGCGTTAACGCCTTTTTTACCTTGAACTACGTCATAAGTAACGTGATCGTTTTCACGGATTTCGTGTACTAGACCTGAGTGGTGTACAAATACATCTTCACTGTTGTCTGCTGGTGTAATAAAACCAAAACCTTTGGTTGTGTTAAAGAATTTTACTGTTCCTTCATTCATGATTACTAACTTTTTAAATTGGTGTTTCTATTAAATTTTTGATGTTGTGTATTCTGCGCTCTAGGCGGATTCTGTGGCCTAGGAGCATTTTCTTTTTTCGGTGGTTCTGGTTCTGGCGGAGTGTCTGAGATGTTACCAAACTCATCCACGTACGCAATCATATCGTCCAGATCTCCGCTCTTTGGCTGATCCTTACGAGCAGCCATTTTTTCTTGCTTTTCTTTCTTTTTTCTCTTTTTAAGTTCTGCTTTTTGCTTTTTAATGAATGTGTTTTGGTTTTTTGACATTGCGACGATTTTAATTGACAAATGTTATAGCCCTGCCGGTTTTTCCTGCACGACCTGTCCGGCCAATTCTGTGGATATAACTATCCATAGACATGGGAAGCTGGTAATTGATCACATGGGTCACATCAGCTACGTCTATACCTCTGGCCGCTACATCAGTAGCTACCAGGACTCGAGTCATTCCGGTCTTGAACTCATCTATAGTTCTGTTCCGGAAATTTTGGGACTTATTACCATGAATCAACCCAGACTTAATTCCGGACTGATTTAATTTCTTACTCAGCTTATCCGCAAGGCGTTTAGTTTCAGTGAAAATGATCACCTTCTCTAAGTCGTTTCCTCTGAATAAATCAGCAAGTATATCAAACTTATCCTTGCCTTCCGGCACACGGATAATTTCCTGATTCACATTCTCACTGGTAGTACCACCAGTATTTACTTTTATTTCTACCGGATTATTCAGCAATCCATCAATAAGAGACTTTTGGCTGGGCTCCAATGTCGCAGAAAACAGCATAGTCTGACTCCTTTTCGTCATTGAATTTACGAGTTTTTTTACATCATGTACAAACCCCATATCCAACATACGGTCAAATTCGTCCAATACTAACGTATTTACTCGGTTGAGATGCAGTAATTTACGATTGGAAAGATCCAATAATCTACCCGGAGTACCGACTATCACATGAAGTTTTCTGCCCAACGCCTTAACATCGGAGTTGATATTCGTCCCACCTATGAAAGTGTTGGAATACAAATTCATGCCTTTACTAAGACTTTTGAATTCCTCTTCGATCTGCAAAGCCAGCTCACGGGTTGGTGTTACTATCAAAGCAGTGAAATTCTGAGGATCCAATTTGGCATGTTCAATAATCGGAATCAAAAAAGCCCCCGTCTTACCCGAACCTGTATTTGATATCCCGAGCAAATCTCTTCGATCCATTAAAGAAGGAATAGCCTGCTCCTGAATATTGGTCATGCTTTCATAACCTTTTGCTTCGATATTTCTCAACAAAGCCGCGTTTAGATTAACGCTTGAGAATGGAGTCTCTGAGCGAAATCCTTCTTGCCCACTGGGCTGAGCCATTTTCACCAACAAGTTGGGATCTAACTTAGATTCCTTTTTGTTATTTTGGGCAGGTCTTCCCGCAGGACGTGAATTCCGTCTTTGGTTTGCTGCCACTGCTGGTCTTGTATTACTATTTCTATTACTGTTCATGATATAATTAGGCTTTTACCGGCTCCATTTTGGGAGAGTTACCCAGTTCATAGAGCATTTTAAAATGGTCTAACACAGCCATCAAAAAATGAGGTTTTGAATAATAAGGCACGTTGAATTCTTCAGCCGTCGCCTTCACAATAGGGGCTATTTCCCTGTAATGCACATGGCAAATATCAGGAAACAAATGATGCTCTACTTGAAAATTCAATCCTCCTACAAACCAAAACAATACTTTTGAATTAGGAGCAAAATTGCAAGTCGTAGCCAATTGATGAAGTATTCTTTCTCCTTCCACCACACCATCGGTATCAGCTTTGGGGAAATCCACCACCTCTACAATATGTGCGATTTGGAATACCATCGTGATCACAAATCCTGTCACAAAATGCATCATTATAAACGCTAGAATAATCATCCCCACTGAAAATGGAGAGAAGATAATAGGCAGACCCAGTACAACAGAGAAGTAAGTAAGCTTAAGGAAAATCAATTTCACTATTCCACTTCTGTATGCTTTCTCTCCGCCTTTGACAAGGCCTTTGTTATAATATCTCGTGAATCGGATAAAGTCTTTGGCAGTCACCCAAGATAGGGTAGAAAGCGAATAGAAGAACCAAGCGTATAAATGCTGGTATTTATGCAATCCGTTTTTCTCAGCATTCGGAGAAAATCTCAAAAAGAATGGCGCGTTGATATCATCATCATGCTCATCGATATTCGTATAACTATGATGAAGCACATTGTGCTGAAGATGCCAAACCATAGAGCTGGCGCCCACCATATCAAGGGTATACCCTACCCAGGTATTTACTTTTTTATTTTTGGAATAAGACCCATGGATGGCATCATGCATAACGCCCATGCCCACACCGGCCATTCCAAAAGCGGAAAGCAAATAACAAGCAAATAATTGAAAAGTGGTAGTAGCTACCCCTGTGACCACTAAAATAAGTGGTACGATATACAAGGAAATTAAAAGGATAGACTTAATAGCCATCTCAGTATTTCCATACTTTGATTTGTTTGCGGATTTGAAATGTCCGTAAACTCTCTTTCTTAATGTTTGGGAGAATTCAGATAATTCTGATTCTGAGAACCTTACTGTCTTAATGGCACTGTAATTAAATTATAAATACTAATGTTTCCCGTGGGATTTTCTCTGCAGGTTTTAATTTGAAGATTGGACTTGACCAAATCTTGTAAATTAAAAAAGTAGAAAGATGAAGAATTAAAACCTTGCGAGGGGAAACTCTTGAATTTGCTACTTAAGCAGGTTGATAATCAACGCATACTTTATTTCAAGTAAAAAGGTTGTCTTGTGGACAGCGCCTTTATGCTTACAAAGGTGAGGAGAAGATTCCGGATATCCTAATTCATCCCAAACGCAACTTATTCAAAAGCGTCAATTGAACCATGATATCAGGGAGAATTCACCTAAACACTCCTAATAAAGGCCCTCCAAACCTATTTTCAGTCGAAAATAAAATATGTCAGTTATTTATCTCAGTTATTTGGATTTCTAATCCCATCTCCAATTTACGATTCCATTTACATGAATCAAACCAACCTTGTTATATTTTTGGTTGGGTTTCAAATTTTGCCCTCGAAAAGCTTCTTTGTTCATGGCCAATAGTTGAAAATCGAGTTTTGGTTTTGACTTCGGAGAATACTTCATTCCCATGTTGATTTGCCTATATGACGGCATGTTGTATTTATTCTTCCAAGGAGCATCCAGCGGAGGAAGCCAATGGAACCCTAAATGGGCAAATGCTCTTAGGGTGGTATTCGGGAAAGTATATTCAGCAAAAGCAGTAAATGCGTCCAAAGCACTATTTCCTTCATTTCTTTCTCTTGGGACAAACGTGTACCAAGCGTCTTTCCCCCACTCTCTTGGACTGAGCCAAATACCATTTCCTCCGGTTTTAGTGTACGCTAAATGAAGATCCCAAGCTGACCTGTTGTATCTAAATCTTGTGGATACAGCCCAGTTCCTATCTTCTGCATCCTTGTATCTGTAAAGAGAATCTTCATTTCCTCCATTGCCCAATCCAGACTGAAAGCCTGCCTGAATTCCCCAGAACCAAACAATCTCAGATTGCTCTTTCTGCCAACGTTTCTCTGCTTTTGCCCATAGTGTATTTGAAATGTTCTGTACCATAGTAGTGGAAAGACTCAAATTCATGCTTTCTCCATCTCTTGCCACTTCTGCAATCCCAATCCAGTCGCTAAGGGTATTTCCTGCATATAAGGAAGCATTACCAATTAAATTTCGCCCTACAGGATAAACCCCTATACTTTCCCCAACAGAAAGCCATTCACTCGTTCCACGAACACTCATCCTTCCAATTCCCCAAGCAGAAAACCTGAGTTGATTATCAGCTGTAAACCACGCTTTTACCCCCTCTATTCCAGTGGGTGAAAGCCTGCCATCGTGTGCATTGACCCAATCTTCGTTAATAGGCATTCGCCCAGCAGCAATCCCCCAATTGCCTTTGGAATAGGTCAATGAAAAGTTCTCCAGCTTTCCAAAAATCCTGTCACCCTGATTTAACAGATCGAATAACCCTAATTCATACCTATTTCTACCTCCACTTACAGGATCCAGAGCAGTCAGATCGCTACTTAAAAGATTTGCGAAGACTCGATAACCTACCCTTAATTCCCAGTGCTTTATATAGTTGAGTTTTGTCCCTAGATTCAAACTTGTGCCCAAAGCATAGTCATCCTTATAGGTATCCCAATAGCTTGTACTCATCCAATACATTCGAAAATGGACATCAGGAGAGATTTGAAGTTTTCGTTCAGTTTGCTGCCCAAATGCTACAAAGGGAATTAAAAAAACAAGTCCAATTACAGATCTAATCATTTGAGAGCAGCTGCTTTAATCGCCTGAAAAGGGCCAAATTTATGCTGTTCTTCAGAAAACCCATCAGAATATGGCCCAAAAGGATGATCCATGGGCTTTTTGGAAACATCAGGCCAATCATCCGGAAAACCCCGCCTAGGTCTGTCCAAACTATTCACATACGCCGCCACATCCCAAGCTTCCTCATCTGTGAGAATTGGTTTTTCGTAAGTCGCGCCGAAAGGCATATTGGTTTTCACATAGCCTGCAAATCGTGACATACGAAACAATCCCGCCCCCTCATTATAGCTATGCTCACCCCAAAGCGGCGGGTAGATATAGCCACTTTCATCTGCTTTCATCACCCCCTGCCCATCGCTCATATGGCAGGCCAGGCACTGCCTTTCATAAATAGTTTTCCCTAAAACCGGATCAGCTGCCCTATCAAGCAAGGGCAATTCGTAAATCCCGGCACCTTCCGGCCTTTCTCCTTTCGGCACATTCTGACCAAGCCAACCCATATAGGCTACGATTGCTTTCATTTCTTTACTCTCGTTAGCCAGAGCCTCTCCGTTCAAGCTACGCTGAAAACAGTCATTGATCCTCATTTGGATATCTTCTGATTTGCCCGATCTTCCCCGCACCTTGGGGTATGTGCTTTTCACCGCAGAATAATTGTTTCCAAAAGGAACTGTTCCTGCAACCAAATGACAGTTTTGACAATTCAGCCCATTCGAAATCTTCATCACTTTGCCTTTGGGACCAAGGTATTCAGCTGTATTGGCGATAAGCTCACGTCCATAGCTTATTTCATCAGCATTTGTCTCTTTAGCTACCAAATTCCAGTCAGGCGCAGTCCACATCCCAACAGGATCCATCAAAGCCATAGATTGTGGTTTATCAAGCTGCTCAGGAGCATCAGCTAACTTGTCTTGGGAAAATTTCCACCCAACAGAATCAACGTACAACATCACTCCCACAAAACCAACAAGAACGCCTACAGCTATTAAGAGCCCAATGATAAGGGGGAATAGACTTAAGAGGATTTTCGGTATCTGGTTCATAACTACAGGATCAAGCTACAAAAATGACCTAAATCTTCGCCTAAAGATGTGATGAAGATCACCCTCACTCAAAAAAACTACAATTTGAGCCTACACCGGTCTTCTTATTTGGCTTCTGCCAAAAAAACCTGCTTACCTCCTACATTACCCTGCACTATAAAGTGGTCGTCATGTTTAAACAAATGAATATCCAGCTCGTCCCCCATTACACATTCCGCTAGGTAATTGATCAAAAAAGGCAAGGTATTGTAGCCGCTTTCTCTAAGGATATTTTCCACCCAGCGTACATAACTGGTGTTGTTTACATGATTGTTCAGGTCAAGATCTGAATACCTTACCTTGAGCTTTTCACTTTTCACTAGCTGCCCCTGAAGAATTATCTTCTTAGGTTGCCGCTCGGGCTTTTCCTTTGGGTCAAACAACTCAGGGGGTAGTGCATTTTCCGGCCTTAGTATTCTTTTGCTCTGCACATTCATCAAAACCCAGGAACTCATTCCTCTTGCGAGAAGATCCCCTTCGGGGTTGGTTACCAGAAACTCGCGAAAAGCGAAAAGCTTATCCACTCCTCTTCCTGCAGTGTAAACCTTTATCGAATCTCCCCACGAAGGCAGGTTCTCACAGGCAATATCCATACGGGCGAGGATCCAAGATAAATTCTGCTCTTGCAGATTTCTGCCAAAATCGGCGGAATCAGCGTGTCGCCACGCAATTTCCTGAAACAAATTAGACAATGCTGTCAAACTCAGCTTCCCGTCCGGGTCTACCTGATAGGAACGAATCTCAAAATCCTTTTGAAACTGAAAAACAAGCTCGGAACTCATTTAGCACGGTTAGGTGATGGCTTAACTGGAATAAGAAACACTGCTTTTCTTATGCTTGACAGTACGGTAATTCCCAATCCCGCAACGGCAATCAGCGCAAAAGAGAATTTTAAATTAAATAATTCTGCAATAAATCCAATCAAAGGAGGTCCCAGTAAAAATCCAAAGAATGATATGGTGGACACCAGGGCCAAGGCCACACTTGGAGTATACAATTTAGACCGCCCGGCTATACTGTAGGAAAGAGGAATAATAGAAGCTACTCCAAGCCCAACCAGTAAAAAGCCTGCTGTTGATACCGCAACAGTGGGAAATAATACTGCTAAACTCAATCCCACAAAAATCAAAACGCCACTTACCTGAATCACTGCAACTTTGGTAAATCGCGCGGCGATCTTATCCGTAATAAATCTGCCGGAAGCCATGGCTCCCATAAATGCGACATAGCCAAGTGCTATTAAAGAAGGATCTGATTGGACGACCTTTTTGAAGTAAACACCGCTCCAATCAAACATACAACCCTCAGCCATCATACCCAGAAAAGCGATCAGACTAATCCGAAGCAAAAGTGCGTCTGGCTTCTTCATCACCAATCCTCCTCCACCTTCCGTAATTACTTTTTCCTTGAAAATGAATCTTTGGGCAGAAAGTATGATAGTAATAGAGATCAACATCACAACCGCATAATGCAATGCTGGAGAAGCACCTAGAAATATCATCAGCGCTCCTAATCCTGCCCCTGAAAACCCAGCCAAACTCCAGAGTCCATGGAAAGAAGCCAAAATGCTTTTCCCCATCTGATCCTCCAAGTCAAGTGCCTGCGTATTAAGCGAGATATTCATCACATTTCCAAGCATTCCGTATAGGATAAGTACCGGAATAAGCAGCCAGGTGGTAGGAGCCAATCCTATCAAAGGAAGCGTCATCGCATAGGCAAAGCTGCCAAACATAATCACAGTCCGGCTCCCGTACTGATGCACAGCCCAGCCTGCTATGGGTAAGCCTATGACCGATCCCAGCGGCAGAAACAACAATAAAGTTCCCAACTGTCCTTCTGAGAGATCAAACTTGGCTTGAATATCGGGAATCCTTGCTGCCCAGGAAGCAAAGCAAAGTCCTACAAAAAAGAAAAAAGCCCCTAGGGCAACTCGTCTTTTGGAAAGTATGTTCATGAAACAGCTAGGTTTAAGAGGCTCACAAAAGTACGGAACATTAGGTCAAAATCATGCGGGATCCACAACATTGCTGCTGAAAACTAGCTACCTTAGTCCAACTCATCTTACCCAAACAACATGGAACTGGTCATAGCAGGAGCCGTAATCGTTACCGCAATTTCTATCGTACGCTTTATTATCAAAAAAGTTTTTGACTAAAAAAGCAACTTCCTTTCCAAAAAGTGGCTTTCGCCAATCAATTTTTAAATACTGCCCCTTAATTCGGCAGTTTATCCGAGAACTTTCCATACACCCAAGTTCCCGCTATAGCTGAAAGCAAAGTCACAATGACCACCGTAAATCCACTTCCAATCTGTGCGAAAAGCGGTCCCGGACAAGCCCCTGTAATTGCCCAACCCAGACCGAAGATAAATCCCCCAATGATCTGCCCCTTTCGGAATTCCTTTTTAGGAATTTTGATTTCCTCTCCCGTGATGGATTTGATCCGAAATCGCTTGATCAATTGGATGGAGATAATCCCGGTCACTATCGCCGAACCGATTACCCCATACATATGAAATGAATCCAATCGAAACATTTCCTGGATTCTAAACCAAGAAATAATTTCAGCTTTCACAAAAACGATCCCGAACAAAATCCCGAGAATCAAATACTTCATCAAGGCCAAACCTTGCTCTCCGGTTTCCTGAGAATTAGGTGCGTCACAAACTGCTTCGGGCATATTTTTTTCTACTTCTTTCATTTTCTTAGAGATTAAAATCCTACCAACTTCATTAAAGGAGCCAAAAACACCTGGGTCATCAGAAAGCCTCCCACCATAAAGAAAGTAGTCGCAACCAAGGATGGCCATTGCAGGGAACTGATACCCATAATCGCATGTCCTGACGTACAGCCTCCTGCATAACGAGTCCCGAAACCAACCAGAAAGCCTCCCAAAACAAAGAACACCAACCCCTTGGCCGTGAACAGATTTTCCCATGAGAAAATATCCGAAGGCATCAAACCGGAGAAATCAGTAATCCCCAAAGCAGCCAAATCAGCTTGGGTTTGTGTGGCAATGGCTATTTCCTCTGGATTGGATATAAATGTGGTAGCCACAAAACCTCCCATCAGAACCCCAAATACAAATACCAGATTCCAGATCTCTTTTCTCCAGTTATATTGAAAAAAGGGGATTTTTGCAGGAATACACATTGCGCAGACATGCCGAAGAGAAGAGGAGATTCCAAAACTCTTATTTCCCAAAATCAATAATGCGGGAACGGTAAGACCTATCAGTGGGCCAGCCACATACCAAGGCCATGGCTGGGATACCCAGTCAATAAAGTGATTCATATGTGACGTATTTTGGTTGATTATACTGAGCTAGAATACTTAGGCAAATAATCATGCCGATGGTATAAATAATCCGTGATCTGTGCGGAGACAGACCACGGTAAAACCTCTTGATTCTTGGCTCTTGATTCTAAAATCTTGATACTAGCTACTTGCTACTTACAGCAGCGTAGTGGGACACACAAATTCAGAAATCTCAAATTCCCCTGACTCCTTCAGCTCTTTGAAGCCTCCCTTGATATCGATCAGATTGTCATAGCCTCTGGCTCTCAGAATTGAGTTGAAGACCATGGATCGGTAGCCGCCTGCACAGTGCACATAGTAGGTTTTATCCTTATCTATTTTCAGCATGCTCTCATTGATGTAATCAAGCGGTGCGTTTTCAGCATTCAATACATGTTCAGACTGGTATTCGGACTCCTTCCTCACATCCAGAATATTCACCGAATCATTTTCTTTCTTAATCTCCGCAAGTTCTCCAGCAGAAATTGAAGTGATCTGATCAACCTCCTCACCTGACTTTTCCCAAGCTTCAAATCCACCCTTCAAATAGCCAATAGCATAATCATATCCTACTCTAGCTAGCCGGGTAACTACTTCTTCTTCCCTTCCCTCATCTGCTACTAGGAGAATCTGCTGCTTCAAGTCCGGAATCATCGCTCCTACCCACACAGCAAAACTACCATCGATTCCTATATTGATTGAGTTTGGCACAAATCCCTTGGCAAAAACCTGCGGTGCTCGGGTATCCAAGATTAAAGCTCCCGTCTCATTGGCTGCAGCCTCAAACTCTTTCGGAGTAAGCGGCTTCACTCCTCTTTCCAACACCGCGTCAATGCTGTCATATCCCTCAATATTCATCATGACATTCTGAGGAAAATAGGCAGGCGGTGGAGTTAATCCTGTGATCAGCTTCTTGGTAAATTCTTCTTTGGTCATCTCCTGAAGGGCATAATTAGTTTTCTTCTGGTTTCCCAATGTATCAGAGGTCTCTTTACTCATATTCTTGCCGCAGGCTGATCCTGCACCATGAGCCGGATAGACAATCAGCTCATCTGGCAAAAGCATGATTTTATTGCGAAGCGAATCATACAAATGTCCCGCTAACTTATCTTGAGTTAACTCTGCCACTACTTTCTGTGCCAAATCAGGTCTTCCCACATCTCCGATAAACAAAGTGTCTCCTGTAAAGATTGCTTCAGCTTTTCCCTCTTCATTGAAAAGCAAATAACAGGAGCTTTCCATCGTATGACCCGGTGTGTGAAGTACTTTTACTTTGGCCTTACCAATCTTGAATTCCTGTCCATCCTCAGCCACAATAGCATCAAAACCCATTTTCATAGTCGTAGGGCCGTACACAATCGATGCGCCGGTCTTTGCAGACAAGTCCTGATGTCCTGAGACGAAGTCCGCATGAAAGTGTGTCTCAAATACATATTTGATTTTTGCGTTTCTTCGCTCGGCTTTCTCTATGTAAGGCTGAACTTCTCTAAGCGGATCAATGACCGCTGCCTCTCCATCTGATTCAATGTAATAAGCTCCCTGGGCTAGGCAGCCAGTATATATTTGTTCGATTTTCATATGATTATAATTAGTCTTTTAAAGGCCATATGGAATCTCGCATGGTTTATAATCATACCAGTGTGTGACTTTTGAGTCATGCTCGATTTCATAGCTGTTATATGTTTAATTCTGTCTCAAAAGTAGACGTTTGGGTTTTAGTACTGAATGACTTTTGTCACAGAAGAGCTAGACACTTTCCACAATATTCGTTTTCAGAATATTCACCAACTGATGAGCAGGAATAACCCCGGACTCTCTCCATAGAATTTTACCTTTCTGAAAAAGAATCAAAGTGGGAACACCACGCACTTGAAATTTGCCGGCGGCCAATTGATTTTTGTCTACGTCTACTTTCAAAATGCGTACTTTGTCTCCCATTTGCTTAGCAGTATCCTCCAAAATCGGCTGCATCATTTTGCACGGGCCACACCAAGTAGCAAAGAAATCCACCAAAACAGCTTGGTCTCCATCTATCAATTCTTGGAATGTTTTAGTTTTTGCAGGCATGATTTCTGATTTTTTTGAAACAACAAAAGTAGAAGCAAAATCAGTTCAACACGGTAATTTTTATCACACAGAAAGGACTGGCAAATGGGTAGATGTTTTAAAATACCTAAAATCGCCCTAATTGGCATTTATTTTTTTTATTTTCGCCAGTCAAATTCCTTTTATTAAATGCTCAATTACAAGCAAATCAACAATCTGACCGGTTGGGTCGTTTTTGTAGTAGCTACTCTGGTGTACGTTCTTACTGTCGAACAAACTGCTAGTTTCTGGGATCCGGGAGAGTTTATAGCCGTAGCATACAAGCTGCAAGTACCTCACCCTCCGGGAGCACCATTCTTTCTTCTGGTCTATCGCATGTTCAGTTTCTTCTCTTTTGGAGACCCTCTTCAGGTGGCCTATTGGATGAATGTCGGCAGTGCGCTATTCTCAAGCTTCACCATCCTATTCCTTTTTTGGTCTATCACCTTGTTTGGAAAAAAACTTTTCAAAGTAACCGAGGGCCGGGAAGGCAAAGGGGAAACCATCACCTTGATGGGAGCCGGAATTGTAGGTGCCTTGGTGTATACTTTCTCTGACAGTTTTTGGTTTTCGGCTGTTGAGGCGGAAGTTTATGCCATGTCTTCATTTTTCACGGCTATTGTGATTTGGGCATTCTTGAAGTGGGATGTGATCAAGGATCCGCGGGAGGAGAATAAATGGATGATCTTCATCGCTTATTTAGTCGGGCTTTCTATCGGCGTTCACTTATTGAACTTGGTGACTCTACCGGCTTTGGCATTGATCTATTATTTCAAAAAATACGACAAGCCAAATCTGAAAGGAGCCTTGGTGGCCATGTTTTGTGGTGGAGTAGCCCTCATCATCATCAATAACTTTATCATCCCGGGACTTCCCAGCTTGGCAGGATCCATGGAGATTTTCTTTGTCAACAGCATAGGCTTACCATTTGGATCGGGAATCGTTGTATTCATGATCTTATTTTTCGCCGCGGTATTTTATGCCTACAGATATTCCCGTAAAAAAGGAAATGCCATTCTAAACACCGCATTACTTTCTTTCATTTTTATCCTTATCGGATATTCAAGCTATGCGCTTATTGTGGTGCGTGCCAATCAGGATCCAATCATCAATGAGAATGCTCCAAAAGACATTATCAGCTACGTATCGTATCTGAAGCGTGAGCAATATGGCTACAGACCTTTGCTCCATGGACAGTATTTCACTGCGCAATTGGTATCTCAGGAAGAGGGCGCTCCTGTCTACATGAAGGGTAAGGACAAGTATGAGATCGTGGACTATTCTCTGGTGAATACCTACGATCCTACCAAGACGACCATCCTTCCCCGAATCTACTCCACACAGGAAAGTCACAAGAGGCTTTACCGTCAAAAACTGGGGTTGAGAGAAGGACAAGAACCTTCCTTTGGTGACAACCTTTACTTTATGTTTTCACATCAGTTGAGCCACATGTACTGGCGTTACTTTATGTGGAATTTCTCAGGTCGGGAATCTGACTTCAGTGACGCACCATGGATAGGGATCACGGATGCATTCAAAGATTATCCTGATTACATCACCGAAAACAAAGGCCACAACAATTACCTCATGCTTCCACTTTTGCTGGGAATCATCGGGTTGTTCTTTCAGGCTAAAGTCGACCCAAAATCCTTCTATGTAAACTTGATGCTGTTCCTGATGATGGGCGTAGTGCTGGTGCTTTACCTGAATTCCCCTCCGGTTGAGCCACGGGAGAGGGATTACATCTATGTGGGTAGCTTCTACGCATTTGCGATCTGGGTCGGTATCGGTGTAATGGCAATTGCCCATATGATAGGCAGAGCTACCAAGAATCTGGCAACAGCCGGAATTATTGCCACGCTGCTTACGCTTCCTGTAGCAGGCCTGATGGCTGGACAAAACTGGAATGATCACAATAGAAAAGGAAGATACTTCTCAGTGGATTCTGCAAGAAATTTCCTAGCCTCATGTGCTCCAAACGCGATCTTATTTACAGGAGGAGACAATGACACCTTCCCGCTATGGTATGTACAGGAAGTGGAAAACTTCCGGACGGATGTCAGGGTGATTGTATTGAGTTACTTTGACACGGATTGGTATGTCAATCAAATGACCAGACCGGTTAATGAGTCAGAAGCATTGCCGTTTAGTTTGGATGCCAACCGCTACCAAAAAGGCACAAACGACGTGTTGTATGTCATGGAAAGAGAAGGCATGAATGCAATCTCAGTAAGGGAATATTTAAAACTGTTGAACTCAGGATCTGATCTTCTGAAGATGGAAACAGGCGGGAAATCCGTGGCCAATATGGTTCCTTCCAGAAACTTAATATTGGAGGTGGACAGCTCAGCCGTCGCCAATAAGGACATCATACCGGAACAGTTTGCCCCACTTTTTTCTCCACAAATGAACCTTCAGGTGAAAGGTAACTATGTCACCAAAGGGACTTTGATGCTGATTGATTTGATCACTTCCAATAATTGGGATCGCCCGATTTACTTCAACAACACTTCTCTTGCGACCATTGGCATCAACATCCAAGAGCACGTGGTGATGGAAGGATTGACTTACCGTTTACTTCCTGTAAGAAAGCCGGAGCATGTGCGTGAAGAGTTGGTAAATACAGATTTGGCGTATGAAAACTACATGACCAACTTTGCTTTCCGCGGCATGGATAATCCTGATGCTTATATGGATGAAGAATACAGAAGATTTTCTTCCAATCACCGAAGCGCACTGAACAGCATCGTAATTGCCCTACTGGATGAAGGCAACATGGAAAAAGCAGCATCACTTCTAAACTATGGATTGGAAGTAATGCCAAATGAAGCCATCCCGTACGATCTCTCCAGCGGGCAGTCTGTTCCATTGTTCTTTGAGGTAGGTGAAGATGAAAAAGCGCTGGATATCATCGACAAAGTATCCAAGAAATCACTGGACATGATCGAGTTTTACACCAAGGAAAAGAGAGATTACGACAGAGAAATGATGATATCAATCGAGATGATCCGTTATTTCATTCCATTGTTGGAAGAAAGAGGTTACCAGGAAAAAGCCCAAGAACTCAAGCTTAGAATGGAGCAGTTTCTCGGTTCACAGCAAGGTGGTGGCGGAGCGTTGGACAGAAGATAAAAGCAGCATATAGTTAGTAAAAGGGATTCGGATTGATTCGGATCCCTTTTTTTATGTTTTATAAAGAAAGCAATTTTACACGCTAATCGCTTTATTAATAAAGCAATTTTATCTATTTTTGCTTTATTAATAAAGCAATATGGAAGCGCTACTTCTTAAATCAAATCTGCTAATACGGGATCAAAAGTTAGATTTCAGGAGATTTCTGTTTGACAAAATAGATTGGAATGATCGTTTGATTGGAGTCCTTGGGGCTAGAGGAACGGGCAAAACCACTTTATTGCTACAATTAGCTGTACAAGAATTCACCCCGCAGAACACAGGAAGAGTCCTCTATACTTCTCTGGATGATATATACTTTTCTGCAAACACCCTAGTTGGGCTTGCTGAACAATTTGAAAAACTAGGTGGAGAAATACTGATTTTGGATGAAGTACATAAGTACCCCAACTGGGCAAGGGAAATAAAAAACATCTACGATTTTCAACGCGGCTTGAAAATCATTTTTACCGGATCTTCAATTATTGATATGATCAAGGAGAATGCGGATCTTTCCCGTAGGGCCATCTTTTACAACCTCCCCGGACTTTCATTTAGAGAATACTTAAACATCTCCGGCTTAGGGAATTTTAAAGCAATAGAACTAGAATCGCTCATTAAAGGACACGAATCCATAGCTAATAAAATAACTAAAGACTTTAAGCCTCTTATTCACTTCCCTAACTACCTTAAAGCCGGATATTACCCCTTTTTTAAGGAAAATCCGAACACATATTATATAAGAATAGAACAGGTTTTGAAACTGATATTGGAAATAGACCTTCAATTCATCAAAGGAATAGATTCTCATAACTTAAGAAAACTATATCAGTTACTTTATATACTCTCTCAAAGTGTTCCATTCACTCCAAATATCAGCAAGCTCAGCGAAAAGATCGGCATTACCAGAAACACCTTATTGCTTTATTTAAGCTATCTGGAAAAAGCAAAAATCATCAATTCACTTCAGGCAAACGGCAAATCCACAAGCATACTTCAAAAACCGGATAAAATATATCTTGAGAATACTAATCTGGGTTATGCAATTTCAAAGCAGGAAATTAACACTGGGAATGAGCGGGAAACATTTTTTTTGAACCAGTTGAAAAATGCCGGTCATGAAGTTCACCTGCCAAAATACGGTGACTTTTCTGTTAACGAAACCTATGTGTTTGAGATAGGAGGTTATAACAAATCGGCTACACAACTTCAAAATCAGGCAAATTCCTACGTTGTTTCAGATGGACTTGAGGTAGGATTTAAATCAAAAATTCCGCTTTGGCTCTTCGGATTCCTTTATTAAGGGATATGAAAATCAATCCAGAGGACTTAGCTTAAAACAAGAACCATAAAATATCTTTGAAAACAAATCATTGGACTCAGTCCCAAAAATAACATCCGTGTCCTCCGCAAAAAACTTTGCGAACTCAGCGGTAAAAAACCTATATAAACCGCTTCACAATCCAAAATATCAGAGCCAGTAGAAACACGACAATAGAAATCTTGTTGATGCCATGCATCATCCGCAGGTTGATATTGGATTTTTGATTGGGGTCTGGCTTTTGGAAAACCCGCACAAAGTAGTTTCCAAAATCACCCATATTGAAGAAGCTTTTTACTTTATTATTATCAGGCATAAGTTGAGTTTTTAAGGTAACAGAAAGGCTTGGGTATTGGTTTATTTTAACCTTTAATCAACCCCATTGAGGTTGTTAGAACCCCCAAAGACTAGATTGTCTCCGGCTCGTTCCACATACCGTCTTCTTTGATGATTTCTATCAATTTGTCCACTGCTTTTTCCGAAGGAACGGACCGCTTCATTACTTCCTTGCCTTTATATAGCGTGATTTTCCCTTTACCCGAACCCACATAGCCGTAGTCCGCATCAGCCATCTCTCCGGGACCATTTACGATACAGCCCATGATTCCGATTTTAACGCCTTTCAAATGATCAGTTCGCTTACGGATCATCGCTGTAGTTTCCTGAAGGTCAAAGAGCGTCCTACCACAGGAAGGACAGGAAATATACTCCGTCTTCGACATTCTCGTTCTCGCAGCCTGCAGCACGCCAAAGCCTACGGAGTTATGAAGTTTGATTTGCTCAAGTATTTCTAGGCGGGTATGTTCCTTCTCCTTCTCTAAGGAGATAAAGATACCATCCCCCAATCCATCAATCAGTAAGCCTCCCACATCAGTCGCTGCATAGAGCATGGTTTCATCCTGGGATTGATCCGGATAGCTCACCTTCACGATCACCGGAATCTCAGACTTGGCTTTCAGCAAACTCACAAAAGCTCTTCTAAGCGCAGGCATAGCATGCATATTCTCAGTCTTTAAAATCAAAACTGTGTCATTTCTCTCTGAGGCCAAAGCAATGGCTTCTTCAACCTGCGTATCATAAACTTCCAGAAAGTTCAATTCCGGATGAAACTTCCCCGCAGATGAAAACCCTGTCAAATCGAACAGTGGGAATTTATTCCGCTGATCTGAGCAGGTAATCCAACTAGCGGCATCCTGAATTTCCTTCATGCCATTTGGAAGCATAAAAGGGATAGAATTGGATCCTGAATAGACAAAATCACAGCCCTGATCATTCATTTTCCACTTGTCCAATTCCGGCAAATAGAAGTGTCCGACTGACTTAATTTCCTTCTCAGTGATATTTTCAACCTTCGAAATATCAGTAATGACCCTAGGTACATTGTGCCCGCCGAAGTTATAAATCTCTTTACTATGACGCTTGAAATGCTCGTATGGATTGACAGGATAATCTCGGATAGGGTTGATCTCAGCGTGTCCTGTACGATTGGCATATCGTTCTATCAATGCCTTGGCCACAGGTGCCTCAAACTCCGGATCTTCGGTCAGCGAGACCCGCACCGTATCTCCCAACCCATCTTCGAGCAAGGTTCCGATTCCGACAGCCGACTTGATTCTCCCATCTTCAGCTTCACCTGCTTCAGTCACTCCAAGGTGTAAAGGATAAGGCTTGAATCCACCCTGATCCAACTTCTCTACCAGTAATCGATAAGCCTGCACCATGACCTGCGTATTGGAAGACTTCATAGATATCACAATGTCGTGGTAATTCTCATCTTCACAGATCCTCAAAAATTCCAGTGCTGACTCCACCATTCCCAGTGGAGTATCACCGTATCTACTCATGATCCGGTCAGAAAGGGAACCGTGATTGGTTCCTATTCTCATTGCCGTACCATGCTCCTTGCAGATTTTCACCAACGGTAAAAAACGCTCACGGATACGGTCCAATTCTTCCTGATAAGTTGCGTCAGTATATTCTATGACTTCAAATTTTTTCTTGTCCGCATAATTACCCGGATTTACCCGTACTTTTTCCACAATTCTTGCTGCAACTTCTGCTGCATTTGGAGTAAAGTGGATATCAGCCACCAGCGGTGTAGCATAGCCTCTTTTGCGAAGCCCATCTTTAATAAGCTGAAGGTTTTCCGCTTCTTTTATGCTGGGAGCAGTGATTCTCACCAGCTCGCACCCTGCTTCGATCATACGGATACTTTGCTCGATGGAGCCTTCGGTATCCATCGTATCGACGGTGGTCATGGATTGTACCACGATAGGATTGTCTCCTCCTACGATGACATCCCCGATTTTCACAGGAATAGTTTTTCTCCTCGAATAACTCGTCAAGCTATCGCAATACAGCTGATCTAATGATTTGATAATTGGATCCATGGGGTTTATATATCTCCTAATTGAGGGCGGATTACTATTTCTTCAACAACAGACTGGGGCGAAAGGTTATAAGCTGACCAGACGCTCTCTGCAACATCCTCAGCTTTCATAAATCTTTCTACAGGTAAATCGACCCCCTCCCAGCTTGACGTATATGTCGCCCCTGCGAGGATGGAAGTCACTTTTATTTGATGCGGTTTTAATTCTTCTCTTAGGCACTTGGTCATACCCAGCATTGCCCATTTGGAGACAGCATAGGTTCCTCCGTTGGGGTAGGCGGTAAGTCCCGCCACTGAGCCCATAGAGAAAATATGTCCTGATTTCCTTTCTATCATTTCTTTGACAAACCCACGGGTTAAATAATATGCAGAATACAAATTGGTCTCCATCATCAGCTCAAAATTCCCCTCCGGCTCATTATGAATAGCTCCCGGGATAAAAACACCGGTATTATTCACCAGTACATCAGGAATTCCCACAGCCTTTATTTCTGTCACAAATCTCATAACATCTGCCTTTTTAGAAAGATCTGCCCGGATCGCATATACCCCGATCGTTGGATATTTCTCTTTCAGAAATGCCTTGAGACTTGCCAACTCAGCTTCGGTTCTTGCACAGGTGAAGACATCAAACTCCTCTGCAGCAAAGCGCTCAATAATAGCTCTTCCTATTCCTTTTGTACCTCCCGTGACGAGGATGCTTTTGCTCATTTGATTCGTAGTTTAATAGTTAGTATGACAACTATTAGCTTTCGCAAAGTTACATTAATTTATCAAAACAGCGCCGAAACTTGCATTCTCCCCACGTGGACAATACGGTCCAATCCCTGAGAATTTCTTCCCTCATATACCAAATTGAGCTGTAAGCCCTCTCCAATTTTCTGAAGCCAGTTGAGGTTCCACGTCACATTAGTCCCATTCGTAAGCGCCTGAAGCATTTCATACCCCACAGGCGAATTGGCAACTCCATTGTAATCGATTTGAATCAGCTTAAGATTTCCCGTCAGCGTAGTTTTCACTGCGCGCGCAAAACGAAGATCCATTCCCACCTGATGCAATTGGGCTTTTTCTTTGTATTCCACATTGGCAGTATTTACTTTCCCTATAAAATTATATGTCGCTGTCGTCCTGAAATATGGGGTCGGCTGCCAGGAAAACTCCGGCCCAATTTGATTCTGGGAGATCTCATAATTCCTATTGTCCAAGAAATCCGAAGCAGAAAGTCTGTCCCCTGTTCCGCCCAAAATCCTTAGTGTCGTCCGCCCGCTGAAATTATAGCGTGTATTCAATTTCCAATCTTTTTGAATCAAATCCTCAAAACCACCGGACAGCAGTTGCTTAAATTGAGAATCGAAATAGGTCAAGTCAAATCCATAGTTCGCAGAAGCGCGATTAAAGAAAAAACTGGACCGTATCACTTGACGAAGTGACAGAATATCCTCTCTATCCCCGCCACCGACGAAGGGATTGATTCGATCACCAAAGTCATCAGAAGTCACTTTTTTTTCTACACTGAGGCTGGTCGTATTGGAAAATTTATGCAGAAAGGAACGAAAACCCGAGCTCTCCTTCCAGGATTCCGGGAATTTTGCCTGAATACGATAATTCAAAATACTCGTGTACGCTTGGATATAGGTGTCCGTGGGCACAAAAATCTTAATGTATTGCTTCTCCTCAGGGTTGATCGCCAGATAAAACTCATTGAGCTGCTGCACCCCATCTCCGTTATCATCCCTCCACGTGTGTGTGCCGTCTCCATTCGGAGCAGGCAAAAAGACGAACTCACGCTGCAACTCCCGTCCATTTCCAATTGCATAGGAAATCTCATTCCTAATAAGATTTTTGCCTAGGCTCCCCTGATAATCAAGCTTTCCCATCACGGTAAGTTCAGAAGGCAAATCCCTTTGCAAATATTCCAGCTCCCGATAAGTGAATGTACTACTCAGACTGTGTTGAGCCCATTGCTTTCGAAAGGTGAAATTGGAAGTGAATGCCCGGGCATCCTTCAGCAATTGCCCCGCAAAGGGAGCTTTATCCTCCCGCCAAGCCGCATCCACCAAGAAGGAATAACTCAGGGAATCGCTGCTTCGCAAATAGAGCAAATGCTGTTTGAAATTCATGGCAGTGCTAAGAACAGAATCCGTTTCGGCACTTCGAAAGTCATTTTGATCCAAGGAGAATTGATAGCCGGGAACAACTATTTTGGAATTATAACTCACATCTCCCAAATATCTCGTCCAGTCCGAAGTGAGTGAATCCTGCTTGGAATTCAGTCTAAAAAACTCCTGTCGTAGACGGATTTTGGATCCCACCTGTACATTCCAATTGGCAGAATGCTGTGTTCCGTTGAGCATATTTTCTCTGTTTCTCAAGTAGAAAAGATAGTCAAAGCGATTGAGTGCATCCTTCTCAAAACCAACTCCGGCACGAAAAAACTGCTCAGCAGCCGGATTTTGCAAAGCTGTCTGCCCCAATCCCCAATCCCGGTCAAATTCAATATATCTGAATCGATCTATAAAATTGAAATTGGTGGAATTGTATTCGTATTCCGTCTGCCCCTTCATGACATAGCCTTTGAAAAGCGAGGATTCCCGACCTTCACTTTGTAGTCCTATCTTCATTCCCAGTCCCTGATTGTCATCATCACCCAACTCCGAGAAGAGGTTATTATCTACTGTAGATAGCGCCAGTTCAGAATAAACTTTCTCGTAATCATTAAGCTTCACTCTAGTCCCCGCTGTGACCATTTGTTTGCTGTCAGGAAGCGGAAGTTGGGACAAAATCGAATAGCTGCCTTGTGGCCGTCCATTCAATCGCGGAACATATTCGTAAACCGTTCCATTATGCAATTGACTGGATCGTCGGTAATCACCTTGACCCTCGCCCGCTTGGGAAAACCCCAACTCATAATGAGCTTTCTCAGGGTCGGTAGAGTACCGGTAGTAAATCAATTGATTTCCCAGCTCATCGAACTCAATGAGTTTCTCATATAAAATCCTATTCTGATCGAAAGCGACGCTATCTATCCTGGGAATTCTTGCCAGCTCTGCACTATCACCCACTGAAGCCAAAAGCCCAAGTTCTTCCTGTGAAAAATCAGTGAACAAGGGTCTGTTTCTATTATCCTTCTCTTGGTAATAATTCAAATACACATCCACTTTTCCATTGGTCTGGGTGTGGTTTGCACCGATGATGGACCGGGAGTAATTCCGCTCTGCATATTCAAAATCCACACGAACCCTAGAATATTGAGTAATCAAAACTTTGGGTGTAAACGTAATTTCCGCCTGATTGTAGTCAATCACGTAATCTTCATTGAATCCCCGCTTGACCTGCTTGCCATCTACGAATACGCGTTCGGAATTTGCCATGATGATCACAAAGCGTTCATTATTCGGGCCATTGATTCGATAGGGACCTAGAACTCCTTCCAAAATCGGGAGTTGAATGGAGGCAAATTTCCCTTTGGCTATGGAGGCAAAAGCCTGAGAACTGGCCGTCCAATTTTCGTTCAATTTATAATTGGATGTAAACTGCAGTCCCTGAACATTCTTATAATAACGCAAAAATTCAGACTGCCTTTGCTGCAACACCACATCTCCTGCAGCCAAGCTAAAATCATCGTTGTAAAGTTCGATCAATACATTGTCAAAGTCCTGGATTTGTTGGGTATTTCCTTCGGGCTGAAAAGGCACATTTTGATCTGTAATACTTGCTCTGATCTTGAGTTTATCCGAGATATCCCCTTCCAGCTGGAGATTTAGTGCTGAGTTTACAAATACATTCTGCGTATTTCCAAAGGATATTCCTCTCGTGAGGCTTCCTGACTTATAAAGATTTGTAGTAGGAAAAAGCTCTTCACGAAAATCAAATGCGGACAATTCAGCCATTCGCCCGTCTTTGAATTGGGCCGTGGAATCATAATCCGCCAACAACGTCCTGCGGGCAACAGACTGATCCAAGCGAATAGAAAAAGTCCGATAACATACTAACAGTGAGTCTGGCTTGAGCTCATTTTTAAAAAACACCTCAAGCGTATTCGAGCTGAGCTCATAGTTGAAATTGTAAGCTTTTCCGCTTTTATCTGTGATTCTGATAGTTTCTTCCAGTAAAGAGAGCGAATCCGGAATCAGAGGTTTGGAGAATACTTCTGTTTCTACCCATCGACATTTTTCCTGAGCCTTTACCGAAGTAAAAAATCCCAGCAATAAAATCCAGAAAAGTAGCCAAACACGCATGCTTACTTCAAAATGCCTTTTGACTTGAAGGTACTAAAAAGATAAATTAACCTATCAATGGAAAGGTGAGATAGAATGTCGTGCCTTTTCCAAGTTTAGTTTCAAACCAGATTTTGCCTCCTGCAGTCTCCACCCCGCTTTTTGCAATGGCCAATCCCAAGCCTGATCCTGTGGATTTGGTAGAGAAATTAGGTATGAAAATCTTATCCTTCAACTCATCTGATATGCCTTTGCCATTATCTGTAATCTCCAAGAAAACTGCTTGATCCGTCATCCAAAGCCATATTCTGATCACAGGTTTCACTCCCGGCTCTACAGCTTGGATACCATTGATGATCAGATTTGAGATCACTCTGCCGAACAGCTTGTCATCGCCCATAATCGGAATATTCTGGGTAAAGGAATCATCCTGAAAAATCAATTCCACCTGCTGATCACCACTGAACAGCTCCAAGACTTTGTTCACCACTGCTTTGAAATTCATCAGCTCGTTGTTGGGTAGGGGCATTTTAGCAAAAGTGGAAAAAGAAGAGGCAATTCCACTCAAGGCATCTACTTGATGAATCAGCGTTTCAAGTGATCTTTTCAACTTCTCGGCATCGTCCAATCTTCCCGCTTCCTGCAGCCGTATCAGGTGCTGAAGTGTGAGTTTCATGGGTGTCAGTGGATTCTTGATTTCATGCGCGACTTGCTTGGCCATCTCACGCCAAGCAGATTCCTTCTCGGTAGAAGCCAGCACCTTCTTACTGTTCTCCAGTTTGAAAAGCATATTGTTGTACTCATTTACCAACAAGCCGATTTCATCTTTGGATCCCCAGTGCATGGGTTCATTGTTTTCCAGATTTGTCACTTTTAGCTTTTGCGTGAGCAATTTGAACGGAAAAGTAAGATTCGTTGAGACGAAGTAAGAAACGAACAGAAAGAGAATAAAAATCACTACAAAAGCATTGAAAATATTGCTCAGCACCTCAGCGATCAGCGAATTCAATTCTGCTTCAGATTCGAAAAACGGTACGGCTAAAATCCCCAGATTCTCTTGTTTTGCTGTGGCCGGAATGGACAGATATACTGTTTTATACCTAAGCTTCCCTATTTGCTCATCGGCTAAATACTGACTTTGTCCCATCTCCTGGATCTCTGCAATTGCCTTGGGATTGATCAGCGGGGCTAGGATTTTCTTGTCAAAGATATTCGGGCGGTTAGTGGATTCTAATTTACCTGCGGTGCTGTACACATGAATATCACTTGCAGTGGTGTTGGCCAGTTCATTTACCTCTTCATTGAGCTGATCACCATCCACTCTTTCCAGCTTCTGATTATTGAGAAAGCTTCCCAGATTGCCTCTGATCAATACGGCCTTTTGGATATACTGTCTGTCCAGATCACTCCGATAGCTATTCGCAAGAAGCCCTATCGTGATGATACTGATGATAAGAATGGGGAAAAAGAAAGCAAAATTCAGGTAAAGCTGAAGCTTCGTGGAATAGTTGAATTCAAAATTCTTGACTCCTGTGATCAGCGTATTGATCAGAATAGTCAAGAAAGTCATGATCACAAAAAGCACGAAGAAGAGGGAGATATTTCCGAAGAAATGAGCTAAGGATATATTTCTGGATGATACAATGATCAATTCATCTCCATTCTCTATCCCAAAATGATGATATCCACTTTGTCGTACTCCCTCAGTTACCAAAGCTTTTCGGCTCAATACATCCTCAAAATCTCTACTCAGATAATTAAATGACCCGGAGTTTCTGATAAACTCCGAACCTTTGAAAATCGCATAATCATAAAGCACCGGGTCGAGCTTGTCATTATATTTTTTATCCAATAACAGCTTAGGATAGACACTGGTAGGCTGTACGCGCAATTGTCGCAGTTCTAGAAACACTGTCCCAATTGACGATCCCTCTCTGCTCATAGGAATAAAAGCTATAAATCGATTACCGGTATTCGATTGATTGCCCCGGATAAAATATAAATCCTTCACGCTTGTAGCGTAGTCACTTTTGATATACTCCAAGCGGATACCCTTGAGATTCTCAGAACCCGAGCCCAAGATCTGCTGTCCTGACGATGAGAAAATCCGGACTTGAACTTCAAACTGATCAAAGTAATTATCGAGATAGATTCTTCTGATTTTAGTCTCAATTGGCTCTTTGGAGAAAAGCGGATCAGCTATTCTGTTCTGGATAAACAAATCACTTTTGATTCGTGTGAAAATTTCTCCCAAGAAAAATTCTGTCATCACATCATTTTCGATGAGGTTCTGGTTAGCAAAGCGGACTTTGGAGTGAATCAATTCGCTTTTTTCTGTCTGAAAAGTGCTAATTCCTCCAATAACAGCCGTGACCAAACATGCGAAAAAGAAGGTTAAAAAAGTATCCAATCCCAGCGTAAAAGCATTCTTGAAAAGTTCGAGTCGGACAATAGTGACCAAAAATCCAAGATGAACCAACCATACTACTCCGCCCCAAATTGACAGGAAAAGCAGCAACCCACCAATAGGCAAACCTATAATCGCTATCCACTTATAATAAACTCTTTTATGCTGATTGATCTCCAGAAGCAAACTGAACATCGTCAGCGAAATCAGTACATATATCGCTCCCCAAAGGAAAAGCAGAAAAAAACTTATTCCCTTAAACCAATCGAATGAAGGAATGGAGCTGATATCCAAAGCCCACTGGGAGTTGATCATCAAATCCCGTGGGAGAGACCACACCATGTACAAGCCAAGGGAGCTTATGAACAGTGAGAAAAACAAGAACACAAGAAACTCACTCGGAGAAGTGAGGACTTTGATTTTCTCATGCATGATTTTGGATGCCATCTGATAGATCACCATGGCCAAAAGAAGAACTCCACACAGGGTATTGATCACCAAATCCCCCAAACTGGGATTGAACCAAGATGAAGCGTAATTGGCAGAATCGAATAATGACAGATTGAGGTAGTTCCCGGGAAAATCCAGCAACAGCATCATCATTCTGAATGCTCCCAGGACAAAAATCGCATAACCTATTGCCTGCCATCTTCTTCCCGACTTCCACTTACGCAGCACAAAATCCGAACTCAAAAGAAAATAAAGCAGGAAAATAGAAGCAAAGAATATGAGAATGGCGGGGTTGACTACCCTTCCGGCCGGACTGTAGCCAAAGAGGAAGTTGACTCCAAAAAGTGGAATTCCTGCCGGATTTTTAACAACTGATGACGCTTCATCAGGATTTGCGAAAAGCTCGAATCGGCTGTTTCCAAATATAGACGGATTTGGCCCCGTGATCAGGTAATTGTTTTCAATATTCCCCGGCCACACCAAGCGAAGCACATGAAGCATCACATAATCACCTCCATTTCTTTTTACTTTTCGGATTTTCAGTAGAAGTGTCCCATAAGGATCCTCCAGGAGTTGATAATCCTTGGCAAAATCAACTTGAGAAAAATCAAGCGTAAGGGTGAAATCCGACCAGAACAGTAAGTCTCTTTCCGTACTTAGTATAAAAAAGGGATGCCTGTGGGCAGGCCTGCTTATCTGACCAAAACTTAAGGTATCATCCGGCTTGACATCCATTAGAATCTGAATGAAATCCTCATCAAACTCCTTGTCCACAGCCTGCACACGATCCTGTAAAGCTTGTAAATAGATTTCCTGATCACTTTTCTGAAAGAAAAAGAAATTCAATATTAATACTGCAAGAAGAGAGAAAACACTGATCAATATGATCAGGCGACGGGAATCATGCTTCATTTAGATGTAAAATAAAAAAAGCAAAGTCCTTGATCAAACTTTGCTCTTCTATTCGTTCAGTGCAAGGCTATTTTTGCCTTCCTTTTTTTTGCATTTCTATACCAGAAAAAGCCCAGCACCATAGCTATGAGATATGGCATGACAAAAAGATACATGATGCCAAGATTCAAGCCCGCACCTATACTTGTCTCTCCATTACTTACATTATTCTCCACCGATGCCCTACACATGGCACACTGAGCAAAACCTGCTGTGTGAAACAGAAAAGTGACGAGTGAAAAGAATACTATTTTGAAAGCTTTTTTCATGTGATGATAATTTGTTTTTCAATGGCCACCCCGAATAGTCGGGGTAGGCTATGGAATCCCTGCCTAAAGGCGGTAGGCAGGTCGCATGTATTTATAATCATTCCAGTGTGTGTTCCCGTAGGTACGGGATCAGGCTCGATTTCATACTATATCCTACGCTTTATCAAGAACGCAGGTTTTCAATGTACATAATAAGGACTGATCATCAGGTAGACTATCACTCCGGTGACTGTCACATAAAGCCAGATTGGATAGGCAAATTTAACAACTTTTCTATGCTTCTCACGCTGATCTGTATATCCATAATAGTACGCGAAGAGAATAGGGAAAAGTGCTACAGCTGCCAAAATTATATGCGTAAGCAATAAGAAGTAGTAAATACTGCGGATCATCCCCTCACCACCGAAAGAGGTACTATCGGCTGCCGCATGATACACCACATAGGACACGAGGAATATTGCTCCCAAAGAAAACGCGGTAGTCATGGAGGCGCGATGCAACGGAATATTCCCTTTTTTGATGAAAAGGAGACCTGCAATCAAAGCTAAAGTAGCGGCAGAATTAATCACAGCATTCAGATGGGGAAGAAAATAAACCCACTCCGCACCCAGATCAATTTTAGATGGCATGAATATCAGCACCGCCACCACCACAGGAATGATTACAGAAATGGCAATAATCCAGCCCTTTACTTTCCCTTCATTTTCCATCAAACTATTTTCTTTCGCCAGCATGCATTAATACTTTAGTCTCTAACATCAATAAATCCACATCTTCGCGTGAAGTACCACTGTAATACCCCCTGATCCTTCCCAGCTCATCGATAAGCACAAACTTATCGCTGTGAACAAAGTCATCCGGAACTCCCAAACCATCCACAGTTGGGATGAGAAAGCCGCATTTGGCGAGGTCATAGGTTTCTTGAATTCCCCCTGTCAAAAAATTCCATTTTCCAGCCTCAGCATTATGCTTTTCGGCATATTCTTTAAGAATCTCAGGGGTATCATAGGTAGGATCGATACTGATAGACATGATCTGCACCTGATCATACTCCCTAAACATATCATTGACCCGTTCCATTTCGGCAGACATTTTGGGACAGATACTCGGGCATGAGGTGAAGAAAAAATCAACAATTGTGATCTTCCCTTCCATATCGGTCCTCCCTACTTTATCTCCTACCTGATTGGTAAAAGAAAACTCAGGAATGTAATGCTGGGTAGTATCAGCTATAGGACACTCACTGAAAGGGTTATCAACACCCTTTTCAAAGTATACAGGAATATCGTAACTGTTGCTTCCAAAACCTTTAAGAAACAGGAAAATCAAAATGGGCACCAAGAGGATGCATACCAACACCAACCCTTGCAATATTCTCAGACTTCTCATACTAGTGGTTTAACAAAAAAGAAGGTTAAAGTGTCTCACTTCAACCTTCTTTTATTATACAATTTATAAAACCTGATTAAAACCAGCGAAGTAAAAATATATCAGAGCCTTCCTTGATCAGGACGATTATCAACCAGAACAGAAATGTGATAGGCACGAGAATGGAATAGATCAGCGGCTTAACCTCATCTCCAAGGTGCATGAATTCCATCATAATATATTTGGCTTTCCATACGGTCAAGGCCATGAATAAGACATAAAGAATTATCCCTCTAGGCATGGTGAAAGCCATCACAAACTCTGCTGCAGTGATCAATAACAAAATCAAAGCTGTCTTCCAGATTTTCTTGATCTTATCGTTGTTTCTAGGTACAACGTTAAGTGTTGATTTATTTTCTTGAATATCCATAATTCTAATTTTTATAGCTTAGATCAGGTAGAACAACGTAAATACAAAGACCCAAACCAGGTCAACAAAGTGCCAATACAACCCGATTTTCTCAACCATCTCGTAGTGGCCTCTTCTATCATAAACTCCCACAGCTGCTTGATAAAACACCATGAATAGAAGTATTACTCCTATAGTAACGTGAAATCCGTGGAAACCGGTGATGAAAAAGAACAGATTCGCAAATGAAGCCGGCCCATATTCATTTACCAGTAGATTAGCTCCAAAGACAGTTTCCGTCACATTTCGGCTTAAATCATTGATATAAGTCAACACAACACCTCCGTCGGATCCATGGATAAAGTGACTCCACTCCCAAGCTTGACAGCTTAGGAAAGTAATCCCGCCCAAAAGAGTCCAAAGCATCCATTTCACTACATCATCTCTATCATTTCTATGACCGGCTTCCACAGCCAATACCATAGTAACAGAACTTGCAATCAAAATGAAGGTCATCAAACCTACAAATACAAGCGGTGCGTGAACTCCATGTACAAATGGGATGGCATCAAAAACCAATTCAGGAATCGGCCAGTATTCATTAGAACCTACAAACTCAGTAGCAGGCCCTGCATAAGAAGGATAACTGACACGAATCGCAAGATAGGTAATCAAAAAAGCGGCAAAAGTAAAGATATCCGAAAGAAGGAAAAACCACATCATGAGTTTTCCATAACTGGCTTTGAGAGGTTCGTTACCGCCTCCCCAGACGCCTCTTTTCGGGCTTACTCCTATAGCAGTAGAATGCGCAGACATAAGATATTGATTTGTACTTGGTTTATTTTAATGATTCAAAAGCAAAAACATAAATAGATACAACCACAAAGCAGCTAGAAAATGCCAGAATGTGGCAGCCATTTCAAGTGTATCCAGCGACTTGGAATGTACTTTATATTTATAGGTCGAAATTAATACAATAATCAGAAATATCACACCGCTGATTAGGTGAACGGCATGCAATCCGGTGAATACGTAGAGAAATGAGCCCGAAGGATTGCCTACGAAAAACACATTTTTATCCACCAACGCTACCCAACTAAACCACTGTCCCACGAGGAAAGTAATCCCAAAAAAGACAGCTAAGAAAAGACCTGCTCTAAGACCTCCAAAGTTATCTTTTTTTGCTGCTACATATGCGTATTGAAGGCAAATGCTACTTACGATTACTATGCCTGAGGTGTACCAGAAAATAGCAGGAAGTTCATATTCCAGCCAATTACCTTCTGATTGTCTCACAATGTAAGCACTGGTAAGTGCAGCAAAGATCATAACTATAGTCACCAAGAAAAGCCATAATGCAAATTTCTTTGGATGCATTGAGATCGGCTGATCTACTATATCTACATATTTTAGTTCCTTTTCCATCGTCGTTACGGTAGTTTATCCAATAAGTAAGCAATCTGTACGATGGGTAGGTACAAAAAGGATCCAAACATAATTCGAAGTGCAGATTTGCGTGAGCAGTCTTTCATCAACGAAAAGGTCTGGGCAAGAAATAACACTCCACACACGGTCGCCACAATACCTGAGGTCATTCCGGTAAGTCCAAAATAACTCGGCAGCAAACCCAGCGGTAATAGGAACAATGTGTATATCATAATTTGAATAGCAGTGTTCAGATCCTTACCGCCGCCGCTTGGAAGCAATTTGAATCCGGCTGCTTTGTAATCCTCATCTCCCACCCAGGCAATTGCCCAAAAGTGGGGAAACTGCCAGATAAACTGAATTCCGAAGATAATCAAAGCTTCATGAGAGATAGAACCGGTAGCGGCTGTCCAACCCAAAAGTGGGGGTAGTGCACCGGGAATAGCCCCCACAAATACTGCGATTGGCCCTACTCTCTTCAATGGAGTATAAACAAATACATAGAGTACCATACTTAATATTCCCAACCAAGTGGTCAAAGGATTTGTAAAGTACCAAAGCAAGCCAACCCCGACAATGGATACTATAGAGGTAACCCAAAGAGCTTCTTGAAGGGAAATAAGTTTTAAGGGAAGCGGGCGATTCTGGGTACGCTTCATTAGCTTATCCAGATCACGTTCCAAGATTTCATTGGCAGCGCATGAAGCCCCACTGATCAAGAAGCCACCAATAGCCAGTCCGATAAATCCAGACCAACCGAAACTCACCCCCCGATCACCAAGAATGTAGCCAAATACTGCAGAGAAGGTAACTAAAGCGGATAGCCTCAATTTTATCAACTCAGCGTAAGCTTTAATCTTGCCAACTACTAAACTACTAATATGGTCAGTTACTTCAACTGTCCTCATGATCAATTTGTATTTAATCGAAACTGAATGTTCTCTCTGATTTCTAGCAGCAAAATGACTTGCACCCCGATAATCAAAGAACCTAATAAGAGATGGATAGGCTGAAGAAATGCAGGAATACCAAAGTATGCCATTGCCATTCCTGTAGCTATTTCCAGTATAATCAGAATCATCAAGACCTGAGACCAAAGATTTACTTGAGATCTTCTCAGGGTGTATTTATACGCCCAGATGAAGTACAATATGTGAATTGCCAACAGAATTATAGAAAAGGACCGATGAATCAGGAATTCCAAACCTATCCGTCCTATCCACTCGTCCCTTAGCATATCTCCAAGCGAAGAGGAAATGATATCAATTTGCTCCCGTACTTGCGTACCTAGGACAATTTGGACCAACATCAGAATAGTACCAATCAACAAGATCAGCTCTATTCGTCTGGGGACGTCCATCTTTACTCCTTTACTTTTGATCAACCTACCAGACCTGTGGTAAACGTAGATCAGTAGAGAGACCAGTAGCAAAGCCAGCATCATATGGAAAGTGATCATCCAATGAAGCAAATTTGTAGAGACTACTATAGAGCCTATCCATCCTATGAAGATGACAAGGATAAGATTGAAAACAGATAAAATCGGTATCCATCGATCAACCTTTCTGAGAGGAATTGACTTCCAAACAGTAAGAATAATCAATAGCCCTATCACCACACCTGCCAATCGATTAAGATATTCTATCCAGGTTTTTACCGGGTTAAACTCTTCCTCAACAAGGATAGATTTGTCATTCGCTATTTCTTCCGCCTTCTCTGAGAATCCTAATTTTTCAAGTGTTGCCACAAACCGTTCGTTCTTGGCCAATCTTTTAGTGAGATAAATCTCCTGATAATTTGTAGGCAGCTGATCCACACTAGTCGGAGGAATCACGCTGCCGAAACATTTCGGCCAATCGGGACAACCCATTCCTGAACCGGAACTTCTAACTATCCCACCGATTAATATCAGTATATAGACAGCTATCACCGTGGCTAAACTCACCCGGCGAAAGCTATCCAATGATTTATTAGTGGCTTGTTTCATTTGAAGCCAAAACTGTCTCCTCATCCTTCATGATTTCCAGTTCCACTTTTACCAATTCCTGCTCATGGGGTAGATTAGACTCCGGTGTAGCGGAAAGAGGAACAGTCTGAGGGATGAAATCATCTTCTGCACCCGGCTTGGAATAATCATAAGGCCATCTGTACACAGAAGGAATTTCTCCCGGCCAGTTGCCATGTCCCGGTTCCAGAGGAGTGGTCCACTCAAGAGTATTGGATCTCCATGGATTCTCAGTCGCCTTTCTACCTCTAAACATGGAGTAAAAGAAGTTGAACAAAAAGATGAACTGTGCTAAGAAGGTGATAATCGCCGCAACTGACACAAACATGTTCAAATCCGTGTACATATTGGCAAAATCGAAGTTTGTCCAGGTATAATATCTTCTAGGAAATCCTGCAATACCGATGTAATGCATAGGGAAGAATACCATGTAAACACCTACAAATGTGATCCAGAAGTGAACGTAGCCCAGCTTGGCATCCATCATTCTTCCAAACATCTTAGGGAACCAATGGTAAACTCCTGCAATCATCCCGAAGAATGAAGCAGATCCCATCACCAAGTGAAAGTGGGCTACTACAAAGTAAGTATCATGAAGCTGAATATCGATAGCGGAATTTCCAAGGAAAATACCTGTCAATCCCCCTGAGATAAAGAAAGATACAAGACCAATGGAAAACAGCATTCCCGGAGTGAAGATCAAATTACCTCTCCACAATGTAGTCAAGTAGTTAAATACCTTTACTGCTGATGGTACCGCAATGATCAACGTCAAGAACATGAAAATAGATCCTAGGAAAGGATTCATCCCCGACACGAACATATGGTGAGCCCAAACAACAAAGGAAAGAACTGTAATACCCAACAATGAAATAATCATCGCTTTGTATCCGAAGATTGGCTTTCTTGAGTTGGTGGCTATTACTTCGGAGGTAATTCCCAAAGCAGGGAGCAAGACAATATAAACTTCGGGGTGACCCAAGAACCAAAACAAATGCTGATACAGAACCGGGCTACCTCCGGTGTTTGGAAGAGCTTCTCCATTGATATAAATATCAGATAGGTAGAACGAAGTGCCAAAACTTCTGTCAAACACAAGTAATAAAGCTGCCGCAAACAATACAGGGAAGGACAATAGACCAATCACTGCCGTCAGAAACAAAGCCCAAATCGTCAAAGGAAGCTTGGAGAAAGACATTCCTTTAGTTCTAAGGTTAATTACGGTAGTAATGTAATTGATACCTCCCATTAGAGAGGATGCGATAAAGAAAGTCATTGCAACCAGCCAAAGCGTCATCCCCAATCCAGAACCGGGAATAGCTTGTTCTAAGGCAGATAGAGGTGGATATACCACCCAGCCACCTGAGGCTGGACCAGTCTTAAGGAACAAGGAGATAAACATGATCACACCTGAAAGGAAAAACAACCAGTACGAAAGCATGTTCATAAATCCTGAAGCCATATCCCTAGCTCCAATTTGCAAAGGAATCAGAAAGTTGGAGAACGTTCCACTCAGACCGGCAGTCAGTACAAAGAATACCATGATGGTACCGTGCATTGTCACCAAGGCCAAATAAAATGTAGGATCCAATGCTCCTGTTTCATCAATCCATCCGCCAAGAATCGGACGAAGGAAAGACATGTCCATCTCAGGAAACCCTAATTGTAATCTAAATAGGATAGAAAGAAACCCGCCAAGAAGAGCCCAAAACATACCTGTAACCAGATACTGCTTCGCGATCATTTTGTGATCTTGGGAGAAAATATATTTTGTTACAAAATTATCATGGTGCTCATGGTCGTGATGATCGTGTGCTGCGTCATGATTTGCGACAGATGCTGTAGACATAATCTATAATTTTGTTTATTACTTTTCGCTTAATTGAATTTCCGCAAGCTCTTTAGTCTCTGAAGAAAGACCATTTGCTAAAGCCGGGTTCATTTGGATGAAAGACTTCTGCTCTGAATACCACTTCCGGTATTCCTCCGGCTCCACTACCTCAATAATTTTTTTCATAGAGAAGTGGCCTCTTCCACAGATTTCCGCACAGGCGATCTCGTAGACAAACTCAGGGTTTCCTGTTTCCTCTCTCATTTCAGCTGTGGTCTTAGTGGGTACAAACCAAAAACGCGTGGGCATTCCGGGTACAGCATCCATTTTCAATCTCATGTGAGGAGAAAAAACAGAATGTAGTACATCTCTTGCTCTAATCTTGAAAAGAACAGGCTCCCCTTTTGGGATTACGATTACAGGAGACGGAAAATCATCGATAGAATTCTTATCGTTGAAATCGATTCCATGTGCATTCGTTGCTGTGATCAGTCGATAGTCGTAATCTCCAAGTACATTGTCTTTGCCCGGATATCTCACGTCCCAAGCAAACTGATATCCCATGATCTCTACTGTATGGGCATTCTCAGGTGCCGGAGCAGTAATATCAGACCATGCTACCCAACCGGATATCACCAAACCTGCAAGTACAACGGCCGGAACAATAGTCCAGATAATCTCAAGCTTGTTATTGTCAGGATAGAAATCTGCTTTTCGTTTCTCGCTATACCGGTACTTGTAAGGAAAAATAAACAGCAACACATGAGTAATCAAAAATACTACTCCTGTGATTGCCATTGTCCACCAAAACAAGGAATCCGTAACTACACCGTGCTCAGATGCAATAGGCAGTTGATAATTGTCAAATTCTTTGATAGAATACCAAAACATCAAGGTGCCGGCACCCACCAAAAAAACTATGAATAAAATTGCATTTACCTTATTACTCCCTGAGGCGATCTTTTTATCAGATCCTTTTACCACAGAGACCAACGTTTGGATTCGATATACCATCCATATTATGGAAAATATCAAAAGAACCCCTACTCCAATCAGAAATCCGTACATACCTTAATTATTTCGGCTGTTATTAAATGTGATGATGATAGCTTTCTTCAAGCATTGGATGGTTTTTAGGAACAAGGTTCCCTTTTGCCAATCCGGTAAGAACTACAAACGTGAAGGCTGCGCCATATACTAAGAACATACCAACTTCCATAAATCCAACGCCTCCATTATGCCCTAACGTACCCGGTTGAACCATTAGGAAGAAATCTACCCAGTGACCCGCAATGATCAAGGCACAAACCAACTTCAAGAATACTCCGTGTCTCTTGGAATCTCTGGTCATCAACAAAAGGAATGGCAAAACGAAGTTCATTCCCAGATTGACAAAGATATATGGACCATAGATATCGCTGGACAATCTCTCGATAAAGTAAACAGTCTCTTCAGGGATGTTGGCATAATAAATCAACAAGAACTGGGAAAACCACAGGTAAGTCCAGAAGATTGTGAATCCAAAGATGAATTTACCCAAATCATGAACGTGATTCTCATTAACCATCTCAAGCAATCCTTGGCTCTTCAAGAATATTGTAATCAACGTGATCGTAGCTAAACCTGCCACAAACCAAGAGGAGAAAACATACCATCCAAACAGGGTAGAGAACCAGTGTGTGTCAATTGACATTACCCAGTCCCATGCAGAGATAGAAGATGATACAGCAAAGAAGATCAAGAAAAAAGCTGACCAGCTTCTGATTTTATACCAAGAAGAAGTACCTCCGATCAAATCCTCATTATAGGTAAAGCTTTGGAACTTCTTGAAAAAGAATACCCAGAATCCAAAGAACAAAACCATTCTCAAAATGTAGAATACAGGGAATGTTCCTTTAGCCATAGGCCAGTAGAAGAAAGCTCCTTTACCGTCTATGATACTATCATACTGAGGAGAAGTGGTGTCAAACAGGTAAGCATGTGTCCAGTGAAAAAGACTGTGATTTGCCACGAAGAAAGTGACGATCATCAAAACACCTGCAATTGGAAGCCAATTACCCAAAGAAAGCATTACCCTGATTATGGCCGTAGACCAACCGGCTTGCGCCGCATATTGGATAGCAAAAAAGAATACGCCTATAATAGCAATACCCGTGAAGTACACATTGTTGATCCAAAGGTTAGCGTATAGACGCTCATACCAATGAAACGGATGGGCTTCAGCTTCTACAGCTTCGTGATGACCACCACCAAACATCGCCATTACGATACCTAGTACTAGTAACACAGCTCCGATTCCCAAAACCATTAATACGGTTTTTTTGGTAGCTGCGGTGAAATCAAATTTTTGATCCAGATTATAGTGTTGTACGTCGTGAGCCATAATTAATTAGCTGGAGTTTCTACTTGTGTAACATCTTGGTCAGCTTCTACCGCTGCTTCATTGTCAGTAGTTTGAGCTACTGCATTGTCAGCATTTTGACCGCCTTGGAGTTCTTGCTTCACGTAATGAACAATTTTCCATCTGTTTTCAGGAGTAATTTGAGAACCGTGAGCTCCCATTCTTCCTTTTCCTTTAGTGATCACATGATAGATGTGACCTTCCGAAAGAGAAGTATATGCGCCACCGGTAAGATTGGCTACACCTCCTATGATTTCACCTACAGGGCCGTCTCCCAGACCACCTGAACCGTGACACGGTGTACAGTAAAGTCCAAACAGTCTCTGACCGTCTTTCAATACTGCTTCAGAGACCTTGATAGGATTTTTCACGTTGGATCCCGCCTCTTCTACTTCAAAAGCTTTGTACCGATATGGCAAATAGCCTTCCTTATTTCTTGGGACAGTGTTTGCAACAGGCTCTCTCATATTCATGCTATGAGGATTGTTGATATTACTGTTGAAATATTCGCCTTTTCCATCTTCTCTATTAGAGATGATATTACCTTTTGTCTCCGAATCCATGATCTGAGTCAAAGGCTCGTAAGCCACAGAGTGATACATCTGAGGGGCATATTCCAATCCTTGATTCTCTCCTCCAGCTCTACAGCCCGCTAGGGAAATCCCTGCCACTGCAATCCCTAAAATACTTAGCGTTTTAGCAATCTTCATTTTTCCGGATTTACTATTCAAAACTTTTTCTATTAACCTCTGATGCTCCCGAAGATTTCAATATCTCTTCAATCTTAGCCAACTCAATAGCTGAATTATTCGCTATATCAATTGCCAACACATGCTTATCATCAGTAATCCTCAAATCAAATATTCTAGGCTGCGCCCAAGGCTTCAGATTGGTGCTCACCATAAACACTCCTACCATACCGAATGATGCCAATAAGACAGTCAATTCGAAAGTAACAGGGATGAAATCAGGGAAAGCGCCATGATCTTTTCCACCGATGATCATAGGCCAGTCAAATGCCATCATATAGTATTGCATAGTCAAAGCCAAAGTAGTCCCAAGTAAACCGAACAAAAAGGCTGCAATAGGCAATTTGCTTCTCTTATAGCCAAGGTAATCATCTATTCCGTGAACAGGATAAGGTGAATAAACCTCGTGGATTTTGATGCCTGAAGACTTTACTTCCTTGATCGCATGAAGTAAGACATCCTCATCTTCATAAACTCCGGTAACAAAATGTGTATCTCTTTCCATGATTATTTATTCACTTTATCAGATGAAGACTTCAATACAGATTTAACTTCAGCCATGTTGATTACCGGGAAGAATTTGGCAAACAGGAAAAACAGGGTGAAGAACAAACCAAAGGTAAACAGGTAAACTCCTACATCAGTCCAGCTAGGGTAGAACATCGCCCATGAAGATGGCAGGTAATCTCTATGAAGAGAAGTCACGATGATCACAAATCGCTCAAACCACATCCCTATGTTCACTACGATCGACAAAGCAAACGTAGCTACGACAGAAGTACGGATCTTCTTAAACCAAAATAGCTGAGGGGAGATTACGTTACAAGTCATCATAGACCAGTATGCCCACCAGTAAGGACCCGTTGCACGATTGATAAATGCATATTGCTCTGCTTCTACGCCTGAATACCATGCAATGAAAAACTCGGTGATGTACGCGATACCTACTATAGACCCGGTGATGATAATTACAATATTCATCAACTCAATGTGTCCTATCGTGATGTAATCTTCCAGCTTATATACTTTTCTGGTGATAATCATGAGCGTCAATACCATCGCAAAACCGGAGAAAATCGCACCCGCAACAAAGTATGGAGGGAAAATCGTGGTATGCCATCCCGGTATGACAGAGGTAGCAAAGTCAAAGGATACAATTGTGTGTACAGAAAGTACAAGAGGAGTAGCCAAACCTGCAAGAATCAAAGAAACGGATTCGTACCTGCTCCAGGATTTTGCTGCGCCATCCCATCCGAATGAAAGAGCACCATAAATAACCTTTCTGAGGCCTGTAGCTCTATCTCTGATAGTAGCGAAATCAGGAATCAAACCAATGTACCAAAACACCAGAGATACAGAGAAGTAAGTAGAAATCGCAAACACATCCCAAAGAAGCGGGGAGTTAAAGTTCACCCATAGAGATCCAAAAACGTTTGGAAGGGGAAGTGCCCAATAGGCTCCCAACCATGGACGTCCCATGTGAAGTACCGGAAACATTGCCGCACAGATAACCGCAAAAATAGTCATCGCTTCTGCGGCTCTGTTGATGGACGTTCTCCACTTCTGTCTGAAAAGTAGTAATACAGCTGAAATAAGCGTACCGGCGTGACCGATACCTACCCACCAAACGAAGTTGGTGATATCCCAAGCCCAGCCTACGGTTTTGTTAAGACCCCACATACCAATGCCTTCCCAAACGGTGGCAACAACAGCTATAGATCCTAAAGCCAAAACACCGGCAGAAGTAAGAAAAGCAAGAAACCACCTGATATTTGGCTTTGCTTCTACATGGCGCGACACATCATGTGTCACATCATGGTAGGATTTACCCCCGGTAACTAACGGCTCGCGTACGGATGAAGTAACCTGCATAGTTTAATAAATTTTTATTACGCTTCGTTTTTGTCTTTATTTCTGATTTTTGTGAAGTACCAAATATTTGGGCTCACATTGATCTCTTCCAGTACATGGTAGGCTCTTTCTTCATTCACTTCTTTAGTGGCAGAAGTAGTGTTCTCCTCGATTTTCAGCATTTTAGAAACTCTGCTGTTTGCATCGTTCAAATCACCAAAAACCAATGCATCTGTAGAACAAGCTACCGCACAAGCCACGTTGATTTCTCCATCCTTCACTTTGCGTTTTTCACGCTTAGCTTCAAGCTTACCGGCTTGGATTCTCTGCACACACATAGAGCATTTTTCCATTACCCCACGGGCACGTACGGTTACGTCAGGATTCAATACCATTTTGCCCAAGTCATCGTTCTGAGCGATGTTTACTCCGGCAAAATCTTTATTGTCATGGTATTTGAACCAGTTAAATCGACGCACTTTATACGGACAGTTGTTTGCACAATATCTTGTACCTATACATCTGTTGTAAGTCATTTGGTTAAGCCCCTCAGAAGAGTGGGTAGTAGCAGCCACAGGGCAAACTGTCTCACAGGGAGCATTGTTACACTGCTGGCACATCATAGGCTGGAAGGTCACCTCAGGATTCTGAGCAGCTACTTCCATTCCGCTTAAGTCATCCGCAGGAGCATCTGAAGAATAATAGCGATCTATTCTGATCCATGCCATCTCTCTTCTGTTCAGCACTTCCTGCTTGCCTACTACAGCCACGTTATTTTCTACCTGACAGGCAACAGTACAGGCTCCACAACCGATACAGGAGTTCATATCGATAGCCAATCCCCAGTGATGATTGGAATACTGGTGACCTGACCATAGAGATATTTTAGAAGGCTTTACAAATTCACCGTCTTTATAGATTTTCGGATGATATCGGCCGGCAGATGCATCGACTTTATAGTCCTCCAGTATTGTCTCTTGGATAACGTTCTCACGTCCCATGAAAGTCTGGTGAGTCTGGGTACGGGCAATTTTATACGAATCCCCGGTAGCCTTCACTTCTACACCTGCGGTAATGTCCGCACTCACAAAGCCCTTGGTAACGTCAAGCAAGTTGTAAGCATTCACACCTACACCATTACCTACACGACCGGCTTTGCTTCTTCCATAGCCTACTGCCAGACCAAAAGTACCGTCTGCCTGGCCCGGCTGTATTAGGATAGGTACGATCAAAGACTTTCCGTTTACAGAGATTGATGCTTTGGATGTATTCTCCTCATTCATGGTCACTCCATTTTCAGAAGCCCATTTCTGTGATACAGTAAGGTAATTATCCCAAGTAGCTTTAGTGATAGGATCAGACATCTCCTGTAGCCAAGGGTTATTGGCATATGTACCGTCTCCCAATCCTATCTTCTGGTAAATCACCAATTCAGCTCCTTCACCGGCAGCAGAATAACTTTTGCCAACTGCCGCAGCAGCTGCACTGATATCAGACGCGGTAGCTACCACTTCTTCAGTGATTACAGGAATAGAATAAAAACCATTATATAAAGCCTTGTCCCAGAATTCTTGGAAATTGCCGACTTCAGATTGTCCGGCAAAGAATGGCTGCCAGTTAGACTGTAAGAAATCATAGTAGGTAGATCCGGATCCGGACCATTTCAAGAACGATTCCTGAGCTTGTCTTGTATCAAAAAGTGGGGAAATAGCAGGTTGAGACAAGCTATACTCTCCTACCTGAGGATTGAAATCATTCCAAGATTCCAGGTAGTGATGATCCGGAGCCACATACTGTACTAAAGAAGCTGTTTCATCCATAGTCAAGCTGGTAGCTACAGATACTTTGGCCTTAGCAATATTTTGTCCCAAAGCTTCACCTTGAGGGTGATCATAGACAGGATTACAGTTGTAGAATACCACTCCTCCTACTTTGCCTGCAGCAAGATCCGCAATGAACTGATTCATAGCGAGATCATTACCTTTTTTGTAGTTACTGGTTTTTACCAGATCAATGGTAGTTCCTACACTACCCAAAAGTTCATTGATGGCATTGATCACCACCTGTACATTAGGATCATTGGATCCTGATACTACAAGTGATTTGCCTCTTTGTGCCCAAAGGTCATCAGCAGCTTTCGAAAGGTTTGCTACTTCTACTGCGGGAGCAGATACAGAAGGAGCTCCGGCTTTCTTAGCCAAAAGGTTATACAGTCCTAAAATTGCCAATCCGCTTTGAGACGCTTTGATAGGAGTACGGTAATCAGCATTCGCACCAGTCAGTGACAAATTAGACTCGAACTGATAATGACGTGACATCTCAGCTTTCTCTTTTGTCACTTTTCTTCCTACAACATACTGCTTGCAGAATTCAATCGGAGCGATCCATGTTCCCAAGAAATCAGCACCAAAGCTGACGATAGTCTTCGCCTGATCAAATTTGTACGTTGGCAATACGGCTTTGCCGTAGTAAGTTTCATTTGCCTTGGTAATCCCATAGGCAGAAGAAGTATCGTAAGTCACTACATCCACCCCGCCCAAAGAATCAGAAAGTGCCTGAATGGCTTTTTCTGTAGAAGGAGAAAGTATCGTGTTGGTAACCAATTTAATTGTACCTGCAGCTTGCAATTTTGATGCTACCTCTTTATCCAACGTAGCCCAATCAGACTTTTGACCTGCAACATGCGGTCCTGCCAGCCTTTCTTTGTCATACAATGAAAGAACAGAAGCTTCAACTATTGCACTCGTGCCGCCTTTGGTGACAGGGGAAAGTGTATTTCCATCGACCTTAATTGGTCGGCCTTCGCGGGTTTTCACCACTACAGAAGCATACTCTCCTCCGGAAAAATAACTTGATGCGTAATAATTAGGAATAGATGGGTTGATATCAACCGGCTTATTCACATAAGGGATCATCTTTCTCACAGGAGCTTCACATGCTGCCAAAGAAGCAGCTGCCAAGCTGAATCCCATTACTTTCAGAAAATCTCTTCTGGAAGCACTACCCTCTTCATTGAGTGTAGAAGGAAGCTCAGGGAATTCCCTGTCCGCTTTTTTTACAAACTCTGGATCGTTAGTGAGCTGCTCAAGCCCTTTCCAGTACGTTTTTTTATTTTCCTTCATTTTATGATATAAGAATGAATTTGCGAAAAGAATAATGAATTAATAGTGGCACTTAGCACACTCCAAACCTCCGATGTCTTTTACTTTCAAAGCATCTTTGGAGTCAGAGTGAATCTGAACCAGCTTATCATAATAAGCATTGCCCTGAGTGGTAATTTCCGTCTGTCTGTGACAATCGATACACCATCCCATGGTCAGCGAACTATGCTGTCCGACCACTTCCATCTCTTGGATAGGTCCATGACAAGTTTGACACTCAACCTCACCCACTACCACGTGCTGGGAGTGATTGAAATACGCCAAATCAGGAAGGTTGTGGACTCTAACCCACTCAATAGGCTGATTGTTATCTATTGCATTGTAGATTTTCTGAATTTCCGGAGACACGCCTTCTTTGCCCTGTACATTCTGCACATGCGTATGGCAATTCATACAAATGTTGGCTGAAGGAATATTTGCGGATCTTCCGATCTCCACACCGGTATGACAATACTGACATTCGATCTCTAAAGTACCTGCATGGAGTGCGTGTGAATAAGCTATCGGCTGAGTTGGTGCATAGCCCTGCTGTATACCCACAGAGTAAAGTCCATCCAGCGCTGTTTTAGCCACCAATGCAACAACAAGCGCCGTTACGATGACGATAAACATGTCACTTTTAAATACTTTCCCCAGGTTAACTTTCTGATTGACAAACTCTTTGTCATCCTCATCAAGATCCTGCTTAGTAAGATATTTGGTCAAAACTGAGATAATCAACCCCAATACCACCAAAATCAACAGAAGAACGACTACCAGTACTCCCAAAATAATAGTAAGATACTCGCTTGGAATACCTCCGCCTGCCGAAGCCTCTCCATCGGTTGTCCCCCCGCCTGCTGAAGCAGTAGGATCAGCAGAATCACCATACTCTATATAAGCAAGGAGATTGTCCAGATCCGCGTCAGACAAAAATTCATGGGAGGGCATCTGAAGGTTATACTCCTTGTAAAGCTTGTTGTAATAGTCATTCCCAGATGCGATTACAGCCGAAGAGTTCTTGATGAAGTCCTTCACTATACCAGCCGGCTGCCTAACGGTTGCTCCTCTCACAGCTGGACCGGTAAACTTCTGATCTAACTTATGGCATGTTTTACAATTAGTATTAAACAGAGCCTTACCTGCTGCTACTGCTTCATCGCTACTATCAACTGACGGATCTGCAGCAAAAGCCTGCGTCCCGATCAGCATGAAAAACAGCACTGCCAGTGTGTGGAAATTCAATCGAACCCCTACTAACGAGCGTTTGGATAACATATTATAGCTAATTAAATAGTTTATGCGGTTTATTATAACCCCTGCAAAGGTACTACCCGAAGCCAATTTTTCAAACTTGTCTTGATGGACGGCACTTGATAGACGTAGCCTCTGTTTGATTTTATACCAACCTGTATTACAGCTGATTAAGAAGGAATAAAGCTTCAAAAATCAATTTAGAATCTTTATAAATAGAATGTATTTTGCAACCTTTTAAAACCTACGTTGAATTCCCACGGCGCAAGGCACAGAATTCTTAAATTTAAATTAACGCAGCTGCCATTTTGCTGATAAAGATTTAAATTAATTAGGTGCTTTATTGCAGGGAAAAAGATAATAACTACATTTGCATTCCAATTCTGATTGGTCGAGTGGCCGAGTGGCTAGGCAGAGGTCTGCAAAACCTTCTACAGCGGTTCGAATCCGCTCTCGACCTCATTTAAATTAATAAAAGCATCCGCCTTGGTGGATGCTTTTTTAGTTTTTGAAATAAATTCCACTGCAAAACCTTTACAGGGTTAGAACCTACCTTTGTCGGTAGGCAGATCCGCTCTCGACCTCACCAATGCATCCGCCACGGCGAATGCTTTTTTTTGCCCACCCCATTCTTCTCTTCCTGTCCAAAACCTTCTGCAAAGGCTAAAACCTGCCTTTGACTAGACAACAAAGAAAATAGGAGATCGGCTCCATTTCGGAGAACCGGATAACTTTTTATCCGTTTGCTTTTTGCAAGCAAAACAACCTGGACCACTTAATTCTTCCTTTCCTTCATTGCAATTCAGGCAGACATTCCTTAGTTTAAAATCCAAACCACTGATTATCATGCCTCAAAGTATCACATTAAAAGTAAATGGAAAGTCCAAAACTATTTCCGCAGACCCAAATGAACCTCTCCTTTACGTTTTAAGGAATGATTTCGATTTGAAAGGAGCAAAATATGGCTGTGGCCTCCAGCAATGTGGCGCATGTATGGTATTAGCTGACTCCAAAGCAGAGCCTACATGCCTAAGACCGTGTGTGAGTTTTGAAAATATGGAAATCACCACCCTCGAAGGATTGCAACAGAACGGCAAGCTACATGCTGTACAACAGGCTTTCATAGATGTGCAGGCGGCTCAATGTGGCTATTGTGTCAATGGCATGATCATATCCGCAGTGGCCCTATTAGAAAACACCCCCAATCCTAGCGACCAAGAAATCCGTACAGCACTGAATCCTGTAATCTGTCGCTGTGGCACTCATTCCAGATTTATCCAAGCTGTAAAACTGGCTTCTGAAACCTCAAATGCCTAATCCATGGAAGATATGCAGAGTCTCAATTCCAGCCGCCGTTCATTTCTCAAAACTACCGGGCATCTTCTAGTCGGATTTAATCTCTTACCACTCACTTTTTGCCAAACTAAGGGAGCCCCGAATGAGATCCTACCCTATGAAGGAGTCCCTTTCCGCCCAATTACCGATAGTAAGTTAATTGATTCATGGATTAAACTTGATGCAGAAGGATACTTGACTGTACTCTCGGGAAAGCAGGAACTTGGACAGGGAATAAAAACCGCCTTGATACAAATCGCAGCGGAAGAGTTGGATATACATCCGGATCGCTGTCACATTATTAATTCAGATACGGGTCAAACAGCTAATGAGGGGTTTACCGCCGGGAGTAATTCAGTGGAAGGAAGCGGAAGCTCCATACGTCAGGCAGCTGCGGAAGCCAGACAATATTTATTGAAGCTGGCGGGACAAAAATGGAATGTAAGCCCTAGCTCACTTCAAGTGGAAAATGGAAACATCAAGTCCCCTTCCGGAGAAGAAATAAGCTACTGGAAACTATTGGAAGGAAAATTCATTGAGAAAAAAATCACAGGAGAAGTTAGTCCAAAAAACCCAAAAGATTACAAGTACGTGGGGCAACCCTTGAAGCGGGATGATATCCGGAAAATGGTAAATGGCGAGTCTTACTTTGTGCATGACCTACAAATGCCCGGAATGCTTCATGCCCGGGTGCTTCACCCTCCTTCTTACCTGAGTCAGTTACAGTCCGTGGATTTGACTGAAGTAGAATCTATGCCGGGTGTGCTGAAAGTGATTAGAAATGGGAGTTTTTTGGCAGTAGTAGCTACCAGGGAATATCAAGCTATAAAAGCATGGGAGAAATTAAAATCATTAGCTGATTGGGAGACGGTTCCCATTGAAATCCTGCCAGGTCAACTTCTAGCTTCATTGAAAAGTACATCTGGAAAGCCCGAGGAAGTAGAAGTGTCTCCCGGCATAGCGGACACCATCTCAAATGCCTCCATTAATCATCAGGCGGAGTACTTCCGTCCCTACCACATGCATGCATCGATGGGGCCTTCCTGTGCGCTGGCGATTTGGGAAGAGGAGAAGCTGACAGTTTGGACTGCAACTCAGGGTGTTTACCCTTTACGCAGCACCTTATCCGATCTTTTTGCTATAGATGAGGATAAAATCCGCTGCATCGGCGTGCCAGGCTCCGGTTGCTATGGACACAACGGTGCAGATGATGTATCCGGGGAGGCAGCTTTGATCGCAAAAGAAATACCCGGAAAGCATGTTCGCCTACAATGGATGCGGGAAGACGAACACAAATGGGAACCTTACGGAACCGCAATGGCATTTCAGCTTTCTGCAGGAATTGATTCCAAAGGCAAACTTCTTGCATGGGACAGTATTCTCTGGTCGGACTCACATAGCACACGCCCAAATGGACGGGCGGCGAGTTTCATCTCCGCTAGAAAGCTGGATCCTCCTTTCGAATTTAGAAAAGGAGGCTTTTCCGCCGGTTCCTACAGAAATGGAATCCCGGAATATAGCTTACAAGCCAAGCAGCTCCATCTCTACACTTTTGACGGTCCACTCAGAACATCCTCGCTTAGAGGATTGGGAGCATATGCAAATACTTTTGCAATGGAATCATTTCTGGATGAATTGATTCACAAATCAGGGAATGATCCAATTGATTTCCGCATTAAAAATCTAGAAGATCCACGAGCTAAGGCTGTTTTGGAAGAACTAGCCGAGAAGACCAATTGGAAATCAAAAAGCAAAGGTGCGAATACAGGATTGGGAGTTGCCTATGCTAGATACAAGAATTCCACATCCTATTTTGCAGTATTGGCAGAAGTGGAGATCGACAAAGAAAACAAGGATTACAAACTCAAAAAACTCACTGGTGTGATTGATTCCGGGCTAACCATCAATCCGGATGGGCTAAAAAATCAAACGGAAGGAGGCATGATCCAATCGGCCAGCTGGACCATGATGGAGGAAGTCAATTATGATAAAAATGGAATAACCGGTACGGATTGGGCATCCTATCCTATTATGAGGATGATGGATGTTCCGGAATTGGAAGTTCACATTATCAATAGACCGGAGACAAAACCTATGGGCGCTGGTGAAGCTGCCATGGGACCGGTTGCCGCAGCTATAGCCAATGCAGTATTTGATGCCACAGGTAGCCGGATCAGGAATTTGCCGATTAAACCGGAAAAGATAGATTGGGAAAAGGTCTAGTCTTCCAAGTTCTTCATATTATCGATTTCGGATCAAAAACTACTCAATTCTTTTAAAAATAAAAGCACACCCTTCTATGCACACGGAAGGCGTACGTGGAGAAAAAACCAAATCTCCGTTTTCTCTCTTCATAAAATATGTCCGCTCAGGCACCTCTTCTTCACAGTCAAAAAGCACTGCAATAACATGGTCTGTTATTTCGTACTCACCTTCATTACACTCGAAAAACTTAACTGAACGAAGATTTCCATTAGGGAGAAAAGTAATAGTCTTGCCTGTAGGCTCATAAGCTGTTCTGTAATCTTCAGCCCCCGTGCTCCCTTGATACTGATAGAGCTCCCACTTGCCTACCAATCCTTCGGAAGTTAGCTCAAAAGGCACATCCTCTTCTTTATCACAAGAAGTGAAAAAAAGTACTGCAATCATTCCAATCCAAAAATGTCTCATAGTTGATCAGTTTATACAACCACATGACGAAAACAGATTTAAGAATGATACAATCTTCAATTTCCCAATAAAGACGATACGTCAATCCTTATCAATCCGGTACTTCCCTGCGCGCCCTGGACATTCACATACAAGTTGTTGTCATCCCAACTTAATCCGGCAATTCCACTATTGATCCGCTCACTTTCTTTCAAATCGGTTACTTGGACCAACTGCCCAGAAGTAAGATTCTTGATCCAAACTTGGGCTACTCCTGAACGATCAGACACAAACGCTAAAAGATCCGAGTCTTCTCTGGAGAAAGATGGGTTGCTATCGTTCCACTCGGACACCTCTAAGTTTCTCAAAGCAGAGGGGCTTCCCGGGTCAATACCCACTAAATCGTAAGAAAACCCGGGTATTGTTTCCTTTGGAAAAGTCAGGCTATACGCTAAGGTGTTTTCCTCTGCCGAATAGTTCATTCCCAACAGTGGGATTTGGACATTTTCCATGATTTCTTCTTGCCTTATCAATCTCAAGGTATCTTTTCTCAATTCAAACTGAACAATCCCGGAATCGCCTTCCCCCAAACTATCCAAAAAATAAAGCATTGTAGTGTCTGCTGCTCCAAACACAGGGAAATAACTCTGAAATGAATTGCTTACATATTCTTTCACATTACCGGAAGCGACATTATATTCTTTAGTACTGGATGAATTTTCACTTCCGCTTACAAAAAGCAAAGCCTCCCCGCTTGCCGACCAAGATGGGTATTTGCCGTTTTCCGCAATCAAACTATGGGCCTTACTTTTTAGATCATATAGGAAAACTTGTTGGGGTTTCGCTGTTGATCCTGCTTCTGAGACTGAATAGGCTATGGTCTGCCCATTGGGTGAAACTTGCGGATTTGTAATGTATTCAAACTGTTGTTTCCCAAAAATCACCTCATGTGCAGGAAGTTCATTGGGGACGACCATCACCCGATTTGTTTTATTGCTGACATTGGCCCTTTTGGCAATCACATGGAACTCTTGCTTCACGCCGGGCTCCAGTCCTTCCACCAAGAATGACATCTCCCCAGCCTGAGTTTCGGCTAATTTATAGTTGGTAGTGGTTGTCAATGACTTCGTCCAGATTTCATAATAAGTCGCCGGAACAAAAGAAGGACAAGATCCCGTGCAAATCTGCTCTGAAGTCCAAGTTAGGAGCACCTTATCCGCTCCCATTAATTTAGATGTAAGTATAGGCGTCTCCAGCGTGCTTCCCCCGGGAATAGGATCATCGAAATTGTTGCAGGATGAAAAAATCAGAATTGACAACAAGAGTAAGGCAATATTCTTCATAAGATCGAAATTAATGATAAAAATAGTTTAGCCAAGACGAAAGCAACCGCTTATTTGCTACAAAGCAGCAAGACTTCACAAATCAACCTGTATTATCAGAAAATCCAGCTTCTGGAGAAGCAGGATAACAAATAGCGGCTGCGTCCTCTGCGAGACCCTGGTGATCTCTGCAATAAAAAATCTTCCAAACGTTCCTACGGAACGAAACCAACTATCGCTAATCTTTGACTACCAACCAGTCGTTCCACTGGAACGAAAATGTATCAAAAACCAGTCAATCAGGGATAAAGTACAAATCCAGCTTCTGGAGAAGCAGGATAACAAATAGCAGCTGCGTCCTCTGCGAGACCTTCGTGTCCTCAGTGGTTAAAAAATAAAAAACGCCGACTTCTCAGCCGGCGTTTTCAATATCAAATTTCAAATTTCTAATCTGAAATTATTTCTTTCCTTCCATTTGCTCTTTCAGTTGAGTCAAAGCGTCCAAGTCACCAAGGGTTGACTTCTCAGCTGGAGCAGAAGTAGTAGAAGCAGAACCCGATTCAGTTTTCTTCTTCACTTCTTTCTTCGCAGGCTTGGCTTCTTCTCTGAACATTGCAGTGTGAGAAAGAACAATTCTCTTATCATCTTTAGAGAATTCGGTTACTTTGAAGTCCAAAGACTCGCCAACCTCTACTTGAGATCCGTCTTCTTTCTCTAAGTTTTTCACAGTAGCAAACCCTTCAAGACCGTATGGCAATTCAAGAACTGCACCTTTGTCATTTTTAGAGTTTACAGTACACTTGTGAACTGATCCGATAGGGAATACAGATTCGAATGTATCCCAAGGATTCTCTTCCAATTGCTTGTGACCAAGAGCCAATCTTCTGTTGTCCACATCAAGTTCCAACACAGCTACTTCCAGCTCGTCACCAACTTTCACAAACTCAGATGGATGCTTGATTTTCTTAGTCCAAGAAAGGTCAGAAACGTGAACCAAACCGTCAATACCTTCTTCCAGTTCAAGGAATAGGCCAAAGTTAGTCAAGTTTCTTACCACACCTTTGTGCTTAGAACCTACAGCGTACTTCGTACCCATGTCGTTCTTAGTCCAAGGATCTTCAGTCAATTGCTTGATACCAAGAGACATTTTTCTGTCATCCTTGTCAAGAGTCAATACTACAGCTTCGATTTCGTCACCTACTTTCACGAAGTCAGCAGGGTTTCTCAAATGCTGAGACCAGCTCATTTCAGACACGTGGATCAAACCTTCTACACCCGGAGCAAGCTCAAGGAACGCACCGTAGTCTGCTACGTTTACGATCTTACCTTTCACTCTAGATCCGATTTCAAGGCTAGACGCCAAAGAATCCCAAGGATGGGCAGTAAGCTGCTTCATACCCAAAGAAATTCTCTTCTTATCATCATCAAAGTCAAGAACCACAATCTGAACTTTCTGATCAAGTTGCAATACTTCTTCCGGATGATTGATACGTCCCCAAGAGATATCTGTAATGTGAAGAAGACCATCTACACCACCTAGATCGATGAATACACCGAAGTTGGTCATGTTCTTGATCACACCTTCCAATACCTGGCCTTTCTCAAGGTTGTTTAGAATCTCAGCTTTTTGCTTCTCAAGATCTTTCTCGATCAACACTTTGTGAGATACTACTACGTTATCATTTGCGTGGTTGATTTTCACCACTTTTACTTCCATTTTCTTACCTACATAGATATCGAAATCTCTGATAGGCTTCACGTCGATCTGAGAACCCGGCAAGAATGCTTCTACACCGTAGATATCTACGATCAAACCACCTTTAGTTCTTCTTTTCACCAAACCTTCGATCACGTTGTCATGCTCAAGGGCATCTTCGATGTCCTGCCATGCACGTACGATCTTAGCTTTTTTACGGGAAAGGATCAACTGACCAAGTGCGTTCTCTTGCTCCTCGATGAATACTTCTACCGTATCGCCTGGCTTGATAGACTCAAGATCTCTGAATTCAGAAAGAGGAACCAATCCATCAGATTTGAAGCCGATGTTGATGATTACGTCCTTGTCATTCACACCTACTACAGTGCCTTTGATTACTTCTTTCTCAGTGATCTCGCCTAATGTACCTTCGTACATAGCAGCCATCTGCTCACGCTGTTCTTTGGAATAACCTTCTCCAAAACCTTTGGTCTCGAAGCTGTCCCAGTTAAAATCTTCTTTGTTAGACATAATAGTACAAACCCTGATTAGCAATAGTCTTCGGGTCAGCAGACTATCGTTTTTAGTTGTAAATCAGCGCATTAAGCAAGCAAAATACACCCCATTCACCCGAACGGACTGCAAAGGTAGGAAATTATTGACAAATGGGGAATTTTAGGAAAATATTTGGATGGGAACATGGAAGTATCGCGACATAGACTGGACTCCCGGAGAGAATAAAGTCCCTCCACAAGGCTCCTAACTTTTCATGCCGACTTCAAGCACATCACAAGATTCATCGACACTGCTCAGATCATCCGATAGCCAACTGTCAAAAATGAGCCACGCTTAATCCGACCTGAGGTTCTTCACAGGATTGGCCATGGCTGCCTTAATGGACTGATAACTCACCGTGACAAGAGTGATTATCAGCAAAGCAAGGGTAGTGACAGCAAATATTGTCCATGAAACTTCAATGCGGTAATCATACTGCTGCAACCATTGATTCGTATAATAGTAGGCAATAGGGCATGCTATGATCGAGGATAGTACCACTAAGGACACAAAATCATTCGACAGCATCTTCCATACACTGAACTCAGATGCGCCTAGCACTTTTCGGATTCCAATCTCTTTTGTACGCTGGCTCGCAGCAAAAGAAGCCAAACCAAATATGCCAATGCAACTGATAAAAATTGCCAATCCGGAAAATACACCCGCAAGCTTGCCAATGCGTTCTTCTGAATCAAACAACTTGGCATAATCTTCATCCTGAAACTTATAGTCAAAAGATGTGTCTGGATCATATTTTTCAAAAACCCGTTCAATGCTCGCCAGTGCATCCTTCACCCTTACGCCGGGTTTCATTCGGATTGTATAAAAACCATATCCTCCGTAATCAATAAAATAGAGGTGAGGGGATTGCTTTGCAAATGGAGCCCATCTGATCTGGTCTTTAATCACCCCGATAATTTCTCTATTGTACCGGTTTTCACCCTCGCCCCAAGTAAGCTTCATTCCAACAACATCCGCAATATCAGCGTTTGGGGAGAATAGTTTTGCGGCCATTTCATTGACAATCACAGAAGAAGAATCCGTGACGTGATCACGGGAAAAATCCCTACCCGCAACAAACTGAAACCCATTAGTACTTGAAAAATCATGGCTACCACGATTCAAGGCTACTATCTGTTGGGTGGTCGGGTCCTTTCCCGGCCATGTCAGCGAGGCATCAGCACTCATATTACCTGTAATCGGAAAGTCCGACTTGCCCATATTTACCACAACTCCCGTGGCCAATAAATCCTGACGGAGTGAATTGTAATCGGCCTTTGCCAACTCTTCTGTTTTAACGGGTAATTGTATAATCCCCTCCAAATCAAACCCTACAGGCCTTTCCTTAGCGTATTGAATTTGTTGAAAGACAACCCACGTGCCGATGATTAACGCCGTAGAAATGGTAAATTGGAATATGACCAACGCCCTGCGGGGAATGGCCGCATACCGACCCATTTTAAATGTCCCTTTTAAAACCTTCACCGGGTTGAACGAAGATAAATAAAGAGCAGGATAACTTCCTGCCATCAGACCCGTGAGCACAATAAATCCCAGTGAGATGCCAATGAAGTAAAAGTTAGACCAGGGGATTTGAAGCTTTGTATCACTTAATAAATTAAATCCGGGCAGAAATAAAACAACCAACCCTATAGCAAATACATAAGCGATAAATACAATCATCAAAGACTCGCTCATAAACTGACCGATCAATTGATTTCGGACCGAACCCATTACTTTACGGATCCCTACTTCCTTACTTCTCTTTTCACTTCGTGCTGTGCTTAGGTTCATGAAGTTGATACAGGCTAAAGCAAGTATGAAAGCCCCAACTATACCCAACATCCAGACGTATTTAATTTTGCCCCCAATATTTTTTCCATCCTTAAAATCACCATACAGATTCCATTTCTCCATCGGATGTAAAATGGCTTCCGGCTTAAGAGACTTAATTACCTCCGGAGCTTTTTCAAACACTATATTCTTCACTTTCTTTTCTGCCTCTGCCCAAGTCGTATTATTGTTCAGTAGCACAAAGCACCCGGACTCCAAGAACTCCCAACTGGTTCTTTGATCACGCGTTTCCCCATTCAATCCAAAATAGTAATCAATAGAAACCACCATTTCTATTTCCCCAAACTTTGAAAATTCAGGAAAATCTTCGAACACACCGGTCACCGTTAACATGTCCCTATTGTCAAACTTTACCGATTTACCCAGAGCATTGCCATCAAATAATGTAGACGCCAAAGATCTAGAAAGCATGATTGAAGTAGGATCTTTCAAACCATCCGTTGAACCCTGCACCATGGAAAGGGAAAACAAATCAGGAAATGATGCGTCAGCAAAATAAGAAGACCTTGAAAATGTATTTTCATCAACAGCCACTCTGTTTTCATTGGGGCCAATGACCATAACAATTTCATCAAATTCAGAAAAGTTGTTTTTCAATTCCTCGCCAAGAACATAAGGTGCACCCTCGTATGAAATAATTTCACCACCAAAATCAAGATTGTGATAGAGCATTGCAATCCTCGAATAATTTGCAAAAGTCTTGTTGTAGCTTAATTCATTGAATGCCCAAATCCCAATTAGCACCGCTGCTGCCATCCCCATTGCCAATCCACCTACATTGATTAGCGAAAAAGCTTTATCACGTAGCAGATTCCTCCACCCTATTTTGAAATAACTCTTGTACATACTGTAAGTGTTTAGATTTTGATAGGGCCTTCTTGGTCTGATAATCCCCGGGCGAAAAAGCAGCAGCACATCGAGGATAAATTTCCAATCTGCCTTTCGCTTGCCCGATTCCTTTACTCTTCTGCCATATACTTCCATCAGATCTCCTTCGATATAATCCAGCATTCTTGGATGGCAAAACCAGCGGAAGAAGTGAAGGAATAACTTGGGAGGTGAGGGCTTATTCATATGAATTACTCTGATTTCAAACTGTTCACAGGATTGGACATGGCTGTCCTTAATGAATGCGACACCACTATAACTAATGTCATCAGGAAGACAATCCCAAAAGGCAACGCAATCATCCACCAAGATAAAGTGATGTGAAAGGCAAAATTCTCTAACCAACTTGAGGCAAACCAATAGGCCAACGGTGCTCCCAAGCTTACTGCCAATATCATCAGCAATACATATTCGCGAGAAATCAAGGCAAGGATGTTAAATACTGAGGCTCCCAGTACTTTTCTAACCCCTATTTCCTTGCTTCGCTTGGATACGCTGAGCGAGACCAATCCAAACACGCCGGTAAGAACAAGTATCAGCATAAGTACGGTAGCCATTGAAGAACCTTTTTTCAGTTGAAGCTCTGTTGTGTATAACATTTGCAGACGCTCATCGGCAAATGCATATGAGAAAGGATCATTCGGAAACACCTGTTTCCACAACTTTTCAAGTTCCTGAACACTTTCCAGAAGATCCCCATTTTCCAATTTGAAAGAGAAGTATCGGAATGCCCCAAAATCACGGTTATGCATAAAAGCCACCGGTTTTACACTTGTGTGTAGCGATTCGAAATTAAAATCATCCACAATACCCGTAACAGTATATTCAACGTCCCCGAAATTTTGAATCCCCACTTTATCCCCCACATGCAAACTCATGGCTTTCTGCGCCGCTTTGTTGATGACAATAGTATTTGGGATCCTAGCCGCTTCATTAGCCGACAGGAACCTTCCATCTATCATTTCAATTTCAAATACATTCAGATAATCCCCGTCAACTGAGCTGATCGCTGTTCTTATGCCTTCATCAGGCGATTTACCAAGCGGGTAAATTTTAGCATCTACCGGGCTAAGTCCAAAGCCGGGAGCACCCCACGATAGCGATGCAGACTGAACTCTATATGATCGCAAGAATTCCTGCTTGGCGGATTCCATTTTTTGGAAGCCTTCTTCAGAAAAAATCCGGGGTACGGAATCCACAACAAGCACCCGGGATTTGTTATACCCCAAGTCCTTTTCAAGAAAAAAGGAAATCTGTTGTGACAAAACAACAGCTGATATGAAAATAAAAATGGTGACAGCAAACTGGATAACAATAAGACTTCTCGAAAATCGAATGGTCCCTTTTACGGATTCCAACTTCCCTTTCAACGACTCAATTGGCTTGGTCAGTGACAAGTAAAACGATGGATATAAACCGGCCAAAATACCAATGAGCAAAACTCCTGCTGATATCATCCCCCATAGAAAAAGAGGAAAGTTCGCCAAAGACAGCAATGGAGAACCCAGTACATCTCCAAAGTAGCCATGTGACAATTGATAAAAAAGTAATGCTCCAATGCCTGATATCACGCTTAATATAGTTGATTCACATAGAAACTGAATAACCACCTGCTGCTTCATACCGCCCAGGGCTTTGCGCACTCCCACTTCTCTCAAGCGAGAAATCGAACTGGCAATAGAGATGTTGACAAAATTCACGATAGCGAGCAACAAAATAAAAAATGCCACAATGGCCAGGGAAACAACCAACTTCTGCACCGACCCGCTATTTGCCTTCAGGTAAAAGTCCTGGAGAGGATTGAGTTCAATGCTCCTTCGCTCAGCCACCAGTGGTGCATGATCTTTCAAAAGTGTGTGGATAGCGGAATGCGCTTCTTGTCGAGAAGCTCCTTTTGTGAGTTTCAGATAAGATATAATATCAGTTGACCAATTATCGATATCCACCTGATTAAAGAAATCCCTGATATTTTCAAATGAAAGGAAAACTTGAGCATCCATCATCATAAAATCGGAAACCGAGTTCTTCTTTTGCAGATCAGCAATGACAGCTGTGATCTGAAACTCCTTTAATCCGTTCTGTTCGGTAGAAACAAGCAATGTCTCTCCCTCCACATCTGCTTTGCCAAAATAAAGGCTGGCAATTTTTTCCGTAATGACTATCGAGTTCGGGGCCGTCAAAGCAGTTTGGGCATCTCCATGGAGGACTGTGAAACCAAAGAGTGGTAAAAAAGAAGTATCGCCTATCATGCTTTGGACACGAAAGTGTTTGTCCTCTTTGGAAATCGTAATATTCCGATCGTAGAAGCGATAGTATTCATCAAATAATGTTGGATACTTCTCTACAGCCTGCTCTACCAAAGGAGCCGGCGAGTACCATTCAAAATTCTCATGACCGGCGCGATACCTGCTCTCCAATAGATACAGTTGGTCTACGTCTTTTAAATCCTGGTTGACTTGAACTTCTCCATATATAAAGACTGAGATCAACAGGGCAAAAGTCACCCCTATCGTCAATCCAAATACATGAATGGCTGAGTACATCTTATTTCGGATGATCACCCGGTATGCAATCTTAAAATAGCTTTTATACATACTGTAAGTGTTTAGATTTTGATAGGGTCTCCTTGGTCTGATAATCCCCGGGCGAAAAAGCAGCAGCACATCGAGGATAAATTTCCAGTCTGCCTTTCGCTTGCCCGATTCTTTTACTCTTCTACCATATACTTCCATCAGATCTCCCTCGACGTAGTCCAACATTCTTGGGTGGCAGTACCATCGGAAGAAATTCAGAAATAACTTAGGCGGGGAATTCTTAGCTTTAGCCATAGCTTAACTTCCTGCTAAACTTGACTGCCAAATTGCTTTCGGAATGGCATTCCATAAACCATCTCTTGTCTCCTTGGCGTGCAAAATGGCTTTTTTGCCCAGTGCTGTGATCTCAAAATATCTTCTCGGCCTACCTGCCCGCTCCTCGGTTGCCTCACCGGCATAGGATTTCAGATATCCTTTGTCCTCCATCCTATTCAAAGCCGTATGCAAGGCCCCCATGCTGACTGTTCGGGTAAGCCTTGACTCGATCTCATCTTTGATCGCGACACTGTAAGCCAAATTATTCAGAATGCCCACGGTGAGGATTACGATCTCTTCAAACTCTCCCAGTTGAAAATCTTTCATAGCAAACAATATATTATCTAAATGTAGGAATAATAGTCATGCCACTTCTGAAACGGCATTCAATTGCAATTAAGAGCTAATTTGTAAAAAACACGATGTTCGTGAATGGGCAAAAACGGGCGGTAGCGGACTATTTGAAAAATTACTAGAACAAATGATGCCATTTAATGAGAACTCACGTTTCATAATTGGCTTATCTTCTATCGATTGATGATGGAAGCTAATCACAAGACCTCAGGGATTAATTTCTCCATTTTGACCAACAGCTTCATCCGTCAATCTTGCCTAACCAAAAACCAAAACTTAGGACTTGGTTGTGAATTTTAATTTTTCGACTTAATTTAGACCGATTTTAAATAGCTCAAGTATTGTAAAGCGCTCCTCTTTTCTTTCCCCAAGCTATCAGCGATCAAGGAGAAGTAAAATACCAACTTAGCATAATCAATCTTGGGACAAAAAAATCTAACAAACTAATCATTAAACACTTAAGAATAAATAACAATCAAAAGAATAGCAAACCATGAAAAAGTTAATGATTGCAGCGGTTACCGGACTTGTTTTGTCAAGTTGCGGCGGTGAAAAAAAGACAGAAAGCACTGAACAAAGTACCCCAACACAGCAGGAAGCCACGCAGCCTGAAAACGCTGTTGAGGAACCGGTAGCTGCTCCTACTTCACAAGAAACTCTCAGTCTGGAGTCCAACGACCAGATGCGCTTCGACAAGGCAGAACTTAGAGTCAAAGCAGGCTCGGAAGTAACCTTGACTCTGACGCACGTCGGTGCGATGGGCAAGGAAGTAATGGGACATAATTTTGTCCTACTGAAAGAAGGCACATCTATTGAAACTTTTGCTGCCCAAGCTGCCCGCGCCAAAGACACTGACTATATTCCTTCCGGTGATGTGGTATTAGCGCACACCAAGCTCATCGGTGGCGGTGAAAGCGATACGATCACATTTATAGCTCCGGCCAAAGGAACCTATGAATTCATTTGTAGCTTCCCGGGACACTATGGCCTGATGAAAGGCGAATTTATCGTAGAGTAAGGGGAAAGGCAGTCAGAGAAATCGCCTTTAAAAATCCAATTGGTAAAAAGAGATTTCCCTGAATAGGAATTCCCAATTGTAATATTCCTCCTTTTAATTCAATAGGAAAGATATAGTAAAAATGCCAATGTGCAGGAGCTGTCCCCGGACAGCTCTTTTACTTTTAAATACTATCCCATAAAAAACTTTAACCACTGGATTCTTTTACTGTTATAACTAATCTGTGCTCCCCGTGGTAAAAAACTTTACAGAAAAAAAACCAGCGTTACCGCTGGCTTTGTCAATTCCCTCACAACAATTCAAATCCCTTTCGCATCGCAAAACTCTCTCTGATCCAGCTTGCCAATCGCGCACTTTGGGCAAAATCTAGGGTCTGTTGCCCATCGGAATAAGCTTTTTCCGGAACTTCATGTGATTCGTAAATAATCCCATCGGCTCCGGACATCACTCCGGCAAGTGCCATCTGCGGCACGTAAGCCCGAATACCGATTCCATGCGATGGATCCACTATCACCGGCAGGTGGGATTTAGCTTTCAGAATCGGAATAGCATTCAAATCCAAGGTATTTCTGGAAGCTCTTTCATACGTACGGATTCCTCTTTCGCAGAGAATCAACTTTTCATTACCTCCCGAGAACACATACTCTGCAGACTGTAAAAGCTCCTCAAGTGTACCTGAAATCCCCCGTTTGATCATCACTGCTTTGTCCACTTTCCCCAGCTCATCCAGCAGATTGAAGTTTTGGGAATTTCTGGCTCCCACCTGATAAATATCCACATAAGGATACATTTCTTCGATCTGCGAAGTCTGCATTACTTCGGTCACAATCTTGATTCCTGCCTCGCTGGCGATATCGTGCCACAGTTTCAATCCCTCCAGTCCCAATCCCCGGAAAGCATAAGGGCTGCTTCTTGGTTTGAACACCCCACCTCGCATCATCTTAATATCATTCTCCACACAGTGGGCCACTACTGCACGGATCTGCTCTTCGGATTCGATAGAACAAGGCCCGGTGATGACTGCCATCTCCCCTTCCTTGATAAATACCCCATCTCCCAAATCAACGGAAGTTGGCTTGGCTTTCCATTTTTTTGATACCAATTTATATTCATCGGATACGATGTGGATGTCGATTATCCCATCCATCTGTCCGATTTGGCGGATATCAAATTCTTTTTTGCCGATCCCGATCAGATAGTCACCGAGTTGGGTTTTCACCTCAGTGGTTTTATAGCCAATGCCATTGACTTTTTGGATCAAATTCTCTTTTTGACTGTCGGAAATATCGGGTTGAAGCTGAATGATCATATTTTTGTTGTGTTGGAAATTAAGCTTTTCCAAAGTTTTGAACTTTGGAAAAGTTTCACTTTTACTTAATCACTGATTGAAGGTATTCCTGAATATCTTCCTTCAGCTTATTTGAATTTTTCAAGGTCTTGATAAAGGCAGAACCTATAATGGCTCCATTGCTATAATCCGAAGCAGTGGTGAAAGTCTCCGCATCTGAAATCCCAAAACCAATCAATCTGGGATTTTTCAAATTCATCGCTTTTACACGCTCGAAATAAGAAATCTGCTCATCACTAATTCCGGATTTTGCTCCTGTGATGCTGTGTGAAGAAACCATGTAAATAAATCCGCTGGTATTTTCATCGATTTCCCGAATACGCTTTTCCGAAGTCTGCGGAGAAATCAAAAATGTGTTTACCAAACCATATTGCTCAAAAAGCACCTTATACTCATCCAAATACTGCTGCATAGGAAGGTCCGGCAGAATGAGTCCATCCACTCCTACCTCCTGGCATTTTTGGCAAAAAGCCTCCATGCCATACTGCATAATCGGATTGAGATAGCCCATCATCACCACCGGAATATGAATTTTTGCACGAAAGTCGTCAAGTTGCTCAAAGATTTTCTTTAGTGATATTCCATTTTCCAAAGCGACCATATTGCTATCCTGGATAGTCGGTCCATCGGCTACAGGGTCAGAATAGGGAATGCCGATTTCTATGATATCTGCCCCACTGGCTTGTATAGCCTCCATGATTTCCATGGTGCTTTCCAGTTCCGGGAAACCCGCTGTGAAATAGATGGAGAGCACACGGGAGCCCTTTTCTTTAAATAGTTTATGTATTCGGTTCATTGGAATTTACGATTTATGATATTGGAATTACGAGACCCTCTTTATGGTTGATCCTCATCCCAATCCCCATTTCAAATATACTTTAGTTCAACCCCTTCAGGGTTGATATGCTATTAGTTTATACTTTCCCCATGGGTTTCACCCATGGTTATTGAAAGGTTCAACCCCTTCAGGGTTGATGTGAATAAGATCATACTTAATATTTACAGGTTCCGATAGTTATCACGGACACCCATGTTAATTAGGATTCTATCTCCGCCATGGCGGGCAAGCACTTCAGTATTGGTCCCTATTACTAGGATGCCTCCACTTCATTATTCAAAATTCGACGTTCTTCATTCGAAATTAATCCTTCAGAGGGATTGATCTCTACAAATAAGACTGAGGTTCAGTTTGATCCCGTAAATCAAGAATCATCAGATGCCTCCACTTCATTATTCGACTTTCGATATTCTTCATTCGAAATTAATCCTCCATAAAGCTTGATCTCTACAAATAAGATTGAGGTTCAGTTTGATCTCGTAAATCAAAAATCATCAATCGTAAATCAATATTTCCCCCATTTAATATAAGTATCCAGATCCTTGTCTCCTCTTCCCGAAAGATTCACCACGATCACATCATCTTTGGAATACTCGATCATATTCAAAGCATACAGCGCATGGGCGGATTCTATTGCCGGAATTATCCCCTCCAATTTGCTCAACTCAATTCCCGCTGCCATAGCATCTTTATCTTCCACTGCCACAAACTCCCCTCTTCCCACATCAAACAAATGCGCATGAACAGGCCCGATTCCCGGATAATCCAATCCTGCGGAGATCGAGTGTGGCTCAACTACCTGCCCATCTTCAGTTTGCATCAAAATCGTCTTCGATCCATGCAAAATCCCGGGAGTCCCAAGCACTGTTGTCGCTGCTGATTTCCCTGAAGAAATCCCCAGCCCTGCTGCTTCTGCAGCTACCAAGCGAACTTCAGGTTTATTGTAGTAGTGATAAAAAGCACCTGCTGCATTTGACCCGCCGCCCACACAGGCTATGACGATATCAGGATTCTCCCTGCCTTCTTTTTCCTTTAGCTGCCATTTGATCTCCTCCGAAATCACGGACTGAAACCTCGCCACCATCTCAGGATATGGGTGTGGTCCTACCACCGAGCCGATGATGTAATGCGTATCTACCGGATTATTGATCCAAGCACGCATGGCTTCATTAGTCGCGTCTTTGAGCGTCTTGGAACCTGAAGTTGCCGGAACTACAGTAGCTCCCAAAATCTTCATGCGCTCCACGTTCGGGTGCTGGCGCGCAATGTCCACTTCTCCCATATAGACCGTACATTCCATGCCCATAAGTGCGCAGACTGTCGCCGTTGCCACTCCATGTTGTCCTGCTCCTGTCTCCGCAATAATCCGCTTTTTCCCGAGCTTCTTCGCCAAGATGATCTGACCTATGGTATTGTTCACCTTATGAGCCCCTGTATGGCAGAGATCCTCGCGCTTAAGGTAGATTTTGGTACCGTACTTTTCAGAAAGGCGGGAAGCAAAATAGAGAGGAGTTGGACGACCTACATAATCTTTCAGCAAATGCCTGAATTCATCCTGAAACTCCTTAGAAGCCATAATTGACTCGTAATTCTCTTTCAGCTCTTCGATATTCGGATGCAGCATTTCGGGAATGTAAGCTCCTCCGAACTTGCCATAAAAACCCTTTTCATCTACTTTGATCATATTTCTGTAGTTGATAGTGTTTAGTCTATGGACCATGGACTAAACACTATGGTCTAATTTTCTTTTTAAAACTCTTTAGTCTTTCAATATTCTTTAGTCCAGGTGTGTCTTCAAATTTTGAATTTAAATCCAAACCTATGAGTTGAGGCATTCGCTCAGCAAGTGACAAAACCTCATCAGTGCTTTCCACATCCAGCCCTCCGCTCAAAAGAAAACCTTTTTGGAATGGATATGTCTCCAGCGTCTCCCAATTGAATTTCTTCCCCGATCCTCCGTGCGAGGCCGTGGCAGTATCAAAGAGAAAGTACTCCACCAAATCCTCGTAATCCCTTAAGGCCTCCCACTCGATACGCTCTCCTACCAGGATGACTTTCCAAATCTTCTTGTCCGTTTCCAATTTCAGCTTCCGCACATATTCCGGGCTTTCGTTGCCATGAAGCTGAACTACTGACAACTTAAATTCATCGATTTTGGATAAAACAAACTCAATTGATTCATTCACAAAAACCCCAACTTTTGGCACTTCTGCCACCTGAATTTCCAAGGCAAAATCTTCAGAAACGTATCTTGAGGATTTGGAATAGAATATCAGCCCCATCCAATCAGGTTTAACCTCCCTGATCAGCTCATTGATATTTGCCGGTTCCCGCATCCCGCAGACTTTGATCTTCATTTAACGCCCACTTCAGTTTCCATGGATAGAAGTTTTTTAAACTCTTTCATGAAATTATATGCAGCCTGCTCGGGACGGCTGGATTTCATGAAATTCTCTCCGATCAAGAATCCGTCGAACCCGACTCTTCTCAGGGTAATCAATGTAGAAGGATCAGAAATCCCGCTCTCTGAAATCTTCAGAAAATTATTTGGAATCTTATCTACCAAGTCTAATGAGGTTTGCAAAGACACATCGAAAGTCTTCAAGTTCCTATTGTTCACTCCCACCAGATCCAAGTCATCGCAAAGACTCCTTTCCAATTCCTCTCCATCGTGTACTTCCATCAAAATTTCCAGGCCAAGGCTTTTGGCAAATGCCGCCAGTTCCTTCAGTCTAGCCGGTCCCAACGCTGCCGCAATCAGCAGAATACAGTCAGCTCCAATAGATTTGGCTTCGAGAATCTGGTATTCATCCACTACAAAATCCTTCCGAAGAATCGGACAGAAATTAAATTTTCTGGCTTCCTTGAGATCAGCATTGCTGCCGCCGAAGAAATCAGTGTCTGTCAAAATCGACAGTGCCGAAGCTCCCGCCTGCATATACCCTATGCTTACCCCCTCCACGGAAGCAGATCCATTGATCAGTCCTTTGGAAGGTGACTTTCTTTTGAATTCAGAGATAATCCCTGATTTCTGGGGATCAGTCACATACTTCTTCATCGACACTACTTTTCCATCGAAAAAGATGCTTTGCTCCAAAAGTTTCACCGGCACCATACTGCGTCTCTCGGCTACTTCTACGTGCTTTCTGGCAATTATTTTATCTAGAATATTCATGTGTTTTTAAGCTAAAGAGACTGTTGTTTTTGGATTGACCAGTCCGTTAAAAACCTGAAGCGCCTTTAGGCTCAAAAGTGCTTCTTCTGCTATGCCTACTGCATCGGTGAAGGAAAGTCCTTCGCGGGCGGTGACAAGCGCCGCCGCAGAATTGGCAATCACCACCGAATTTTGGCTTTTGGTCCCCTTCCCTTTCAGAACATTTTCAAATATTTCCGCAGACTCCCGGATAGTCTCACCTCCCTTGATAGACTCAGCCTTCAATTTCGGTAGGCCTATCGTTTCGGGGCTATAGACTTTTTCCCCAGCATTCGAAATCATCTTAAAATCACCTGTAAGTGAAATCTCATCATAACCGTCCAGCGCATGAAGAATAGAGAATCTCCCATCCATATCCTGGTAAAGATATCCATACAATCTAGCCAACTCCAGACTAAATACGCCGACCAATTGCTTCCTTGGAAAGCTTGGATTTACCATCGGGCCAAGCATATTGAAAAAGGTCTTAACTCCTAAATCCTTCCTGATCGGCCCCACATGCTTCATCGCCGGATGAAACAGCGGCGCATGCAAAAAACAAATTCCCACTTCATCCAAACTTCTCCTGATCTGATCTATATCACTGGTAAACTCATACCCAAAATATGCCAACAAATTAGAAGACCCACAGATGGAAGAGACTCCATTGTTCCCATGTTTTGCCACATTTTGTCCTGCAGCCGCTACCACAAAGGAAGATAAAGTGGAGATATTGAAGGTGTCTTTGCCATCTCCGCCCGTACCGCAAAGATCCATTGCATCGTATTCGGAGATTTCCACCGGAATACAACGCTCCAGCATAGCTTCACGGAATCCTGACAACTCTTCCACCGTAATACTACGCATCAAATACACCGTCATAAATGCAGCAATCTGACTCGTATTGTAATTTCCCGCTGTAATGTTTTTCAAAACCTCCTTTGCGTCCGATCGGGTAAGCGTGCGGTGCTCGATGAGGTGATTCAAAATATCTTTCATAATAATAGGTGTTGTTGGGTGGGGCTGCTACTTAATGCTCCAACCAGTTTTTGAGAATCTGTACTCCGTTTTCGGTAAGAATGCTTTCGGGATGAAATTGTACCCCCCTGATATCATACTTCTTATGCCTTATTGCCATAATTTGATTGTCCGGTGTACGCGCGATCACTTCCAAGTCCGATGAAAGTGTGTTTTCATCCACAACCCAAGAGTGGTATCTGCCAATACTGAACGTATTCGGAACGTTTTTGAACAACAAATCCTCCTCCACTGTCACAGTAGAAGCTACACCGTGAAGCACTTCAGACAAATTAATCAAATCTCCTCCGAAGGCTTCGCCGATTGCCTGATGCCCCAGACAAACTCCCAGAATTGATTTGGTGGCGGCATATTTCTTCAAAAGCTCAGGCATAATTCCTGCGTCTTCAGGAACTCCCGGACCCGGGGAAAGAAGTATTTTATCGTATTTGGAGACCTCTTCCAAACTGATTTTATCATTTCGAAAGACATCCATCTGCACTCCATAGCCCAGTTGCCTGACGATATAGACCAGATTGTAGGTAAAGGAATCGTAATTATCCAGGACGAGTATTTTCATTATTTATATATGATTGGAAAATTTAAAAATTGGAAGATTGAAAAATTTCGCAATGTTAAGATCCTTTCTTCTTTCTATTTTCAAATTCAATTAGCTTATAAATTCTCACTCCAATTTTAATAGCATGCTGCCAAACCGGTAAATCCTCAAATCGCTCATATTTTGCCATAATTTTTCAATTTTGAAATCTTGCAATTTTCCAATTAGATATTCTCTGCCGCTCTCAGCGCCACTCTCAGCGCTTCCAATTTATTGGCTACTTCCTGCAACTCGGAAGGAATGGTAGATTTGGCCACAACACCTGCACCGGCTTGGAATCGAAGCTGATTGTTTTCAGAGACAAAAGACCTGATCAAAATCGCATGGTTAAAGTCCCCATTGAATCCCAAATAGCCGATTGCTCCTCCGTAAAAGGTTCTCGAAACATTTTCCAACTCATCGATCAACTCCATCGCTCTGTATTTGGGGGCCCCGGAAAGTGTGCCTGCAGGAAATGTATCCGCCACCAGCTGAAGTGGGTTGGTGTTTTCAGGCAGTTCCCCCGTCACCTTGGACACCAAATGAATCACATGAGAATAGTATTGTATCTCTTTAAAAACCTCCACCGTCACTTTTTCAGAAGATCTGCTCAAATCATTTCTTGCCAGATCCACCAGCATCACGTGCTCTGAGTTTTCCTTGGGATCATCGTAGAGTTTGCGTGCCAAGGCCGCATCCTCTTGATCATTGCCCGTCCTTCGAAATGTCCCCGCTATTGGATAAATAGTCGCTTTTTTATCTTTTACTACGATTTGGGCTTCAGGAGAGCTTCCGAATACCTTGAAAGAACCATAATCAAAATAGAACAGATAAGGTGAAGGATTCACTGATCGAAGTGCCCTATAAACGTTGAATTCATCTCCCTTGAAATCCGTACTAAACCTGCGTGAAAGCACAATCTGAAACACATCACCTTTGAAGCAATGTTCTCTACCCTGATTCAAAATCTTCAAGAATTCCTCGTCGGTATAATTCGACTCTTCCTCACCTACCCGCTGAAAAGCATAGCTCGGAATATTCTTATTATTAAGGAGACGCACGATTTCCTCCATTTTAGCATCATTTTCAGCTCCGGCTATTCTGTGCTCCAGCAGGTGCAATTCATTCTTATAATGATCCACCACAATCACATTCTGATAAACCGAATATTGCATCATCGGTACTGCAGTCGAAATTGTATTTTGGAGTTTGATATCTTCAAAATAAGCTACAGTATCGTATTGTATGTATCCAAAAAGCCCATTTGAACTGAATTTGAAATTATCAGGTGCGATGTCAAACTTACTTCCGAAAGCCCGCAGACACTGCATCAACTTCTGGTCAGAATTCACTTCATAACTCTCTTTTTTGCCTGACGGAAGATTTTCCACCACTTTGCCGGCATTGAAGGTGAAGGTAGCCAGAGGGTTAAAACAGATATACGAATAGCTGTTTTCCTGACCATGGTAATCTGAACTCTCCAGTAGGATAGGATTGGCAAATCGATCCCTGATCTGCAAATAGATGCTTACCGGAGTGATTGTATCCGCCAATCGCTTCTGGTAAGTAGTCAGTATTGGAAATTTCACTTGAGTCATTCTTGGTTGGTTTTTCATGAAAAAAGGCTTACCGGAAATCCAGTAAGCCTTTTATACTATGTCGATACGCAAAATTATACGCAGGGGCTTTCTAAACTTCCTTTTGGAAAGAGTAAGAATGCCACCACCAGTATTTGTTTGCGATTGTTTTCATAAGAATGAGAGCAAATTTAGAAAGGGATTGCGAAGTACAAAGCATCAACCCGTTTTTTTTATCAAAAAAAATAAATCGGACCAAACCAAAATCAAAAATATCATGTACGCCCAGTCTTCATTACTGAAACGAAAACACATTTCACCAGTTGGTATCAAGGGGATAACCCAGGATAAAAATGACCCAAAGCCATCTTCAGATGTGATGGTTTTTTACTCAAGCTATCGTCCAATCGGTCCTAATGAGTAGTTTTGAAAAAAAAAATCTTACAATGGCAAAGGCATTCCCTCAGTATTTCACGGATATTTGATGACTACCAAGTTCTGGTTCAGGTAAACCCCGATACATTTACAGGGATTGAACTTATCGTACATCCTGACGGGAAAATCGAGAAAACCGAAATGGAATTTGATGAGGAGGTTTTTGACGATCTGGCAGAAGATGAATTTATCCATTGCAATGTGCTGGAATTCCAGATGCATCTCGCCAAAACACGCTAATTTCAATTTTGCAATTTCAGATTTCAAATTAATCCACCTCATAATCAGACCCAACCCCCGTTTTAAAGGGAAAACCGAATAGTCTTATTGAAAAGGAACATTTTCTGCTTACCTTTGCACCGGCGGCACGACCAGCTCCTGCTGAATCCCCCAGGTCCGGAAGGAAGCAAGGGTAGGTGGTTGAGCGGTGCGATGCCGCTTCTTTTTTTGCCCTATTTTTTCTATGGCATCCCCAATCAAGTTCCAAATCTTGATTTATCTTCTAACTTTGTTTTCCACAATCAAATCCATTTGGAATCATCCTTTTAAATGGCTTTTAGCCTGTTTAGTTAATTAGACAAGACCATCAAAGCCTGAGAAAAGCCGGTTCCATACCTATTAAACAATTTAAATATGAAATTCTTTATTGACACAGCCAATCTAAGTGACATCCGCGAAGCTTATGACCTTGGAGTTTTAGATGGCGTAACTACCAACCCTTCATTGATGGCCAAAGAAGGCATCAGCGGAGACGAAAAAGTAAGAGCTCACTACAAAACGATCTGTGACATCGTAGATGATAAAGTAAGTGCAGAAGTAATCGCCACAGATTATGAAGGCATGGTGAAAGAAGGGAAAGAGCTCGCAAAGATCGATGACAAAATCGTAGTGAAGATTCCGATGGTAAAAGACGGTCTGAAAGCACTTAAGTATTTCCAAAGCGAGGGCATCCGCACCAACTGTACGCTGATTTTCTCTGCAGGCCAAGCGCTGTTGGCAGCAAAAGCAGGAGCATCCTATGTTTCCCCTTTCATCGGAAGATTGGATGATATCGCATTTGACGGAATGGATCTTATCTCTCAGATCGTTCATATTTATGGCAATTACGGCTTCGAGACAGAAGTTCTTGCTGCATCTGTAAGACATACCATGCACCTGTTGAAATGCGCTGAAGTTGGCGCTGATGTGGTGACTTGTCCACTGAAAGTAATCACCGGCTTGTTAAACCATCCACTTACGGATTCCGGTTTGGCAACGTTTTTGGCAGACCATGCCAAGGCAGCTGGAAAATAAGTAATGAAAGACCGGCATATGTCGGTCTTTTTTTAATTTCCCTTATGTATATTATCAAAGTAAAAGGCAAAGCAAAAATCCCTGATTACATTCAGATCAGAGATGAAAACTTTGTACTAGTCGCCTATTTCAGGGCCGACAGGCCCCTAAAGAAAATCGAGAAATTTGGGTTGGAGGGAAAGGAAAAAGAACTTGAAGCGTTAATCCTGGATCTTCCTTTTGGAAAATTGCAAAAATTAGAATTATAAGAATGGATTTCAGTACTAAGCCTGTACTTCAGGTAAATCAGGCAACGATCTTTCAGGGAGTAGACCCTATCCTCACCAATGTGAACTTCTCCGTGGAGCAGCACGAATTCGTGTTTCTGATCGGCAGAACGGGCAGTGGAAAAAGCTCCTTATTGAAAACCCTCTATGCGGACCTTGAGCTGAGAAACGGGAGTGCTGAAGTAGCCGGGTTTACTTTGGAAAACATCAAAACAAAAGACATCCCCTTTCTGAGAAGAAAAATCGGCATCATTTTCCAGGATTTCCAACTCTTCAATGATCGCTCAGTAGCTGAAAATCTAGCATTTGTCATGAGAGCTACCGGATGGAAAGACAAAGCAAAAATAAATGCCCGCATGGCTGAAGTCCTGCTTTTGGTTGGGCTGAACAATGCCTCAAGCAAGATGCCTCACCAATTATCCGGAGGAGAGCAGCAGCGTGTGGTGATTGCCAGAGCATTGCTCAACGACCCCTCCATTCTATTAGCCGATGAACCCACGGGAAATCTGGATCCGGATGTGGCCGAAGGTATTTTTAAGCTTTTCCAGGAAATAAATAAAAAAGGAACTGCTATATTAATGGCAACCCATAATTATGATTTACTTCGTAAATACCCTTATCGGGTATTAAAGTGCGAAAAAGGAGAACTTCAGGACAGTCAAACACATGATGTATCCTATGGTTCAACTTATTAACTTGTGATCCAATGGCACTTAACCCAAAGTAGCAGTTAATCCAATAGTTGTAATTATTCTTAATTTCAGAATATGAAAGCTTCCCTACTTACAAGAACGCTGTTCTTTGTAATCCTAAGCGGATTACTATGGAGCTGTGACCAAGACGATGACAAAAATCCTGTGGTTGATCCCGACCCTGACATCTCCTCAGAGGAAAAAATCAACAACTGGATCTATGAGGTAATGGATGAGGTATACTATTGGAGACAGAATATGCGAACGCCTATAGCTGTAGATTCTGACCCTACTGATTATTTTGAGTCCTTGCTTTATCAGCCTGGAGAGGTGGATCGTTTTTCCATAATCTATCCGGACTATCAAGAACTGATCAATTCACTAAGTGGTATCTCACTAGATGCAGGATATGAATTCAAACTGTTTACGCCCGACAATAAACTTGTATATGCTGAGGTTATTTATGTAAAGAAAAACAGCCCTGCGTCGTCTACAGACTTGAAGCGTGGCGATGTGATCGAAGCCATCAACGGGACCATACTTACTATTGATAACTATAGAAATCTTCTGGGGCAAACCGCAACAACCCACACCATAACCCCATTACGATACAATGAAGAATCGCAGATATATGAACCGCTAAATGATATCTCCCTTACTCCTGTGCAACTTTCCGAAGACCCAAATTTCTTGGATACGGTGTACACAATTAACAATCAAAAGATCGGATATGTAGTTTATAACTTTTTCGCACCCGGCACTTCTTCTGACGAGACCAAATATGATAGAGAGATGGATGCCATTTTTGAAAAAATGAAGGCTGAAAACGTCAACAATCTGATTTTAGACCTCAGGTACAATGGTGGTGGATACGTAAGCTCTGCCGTCAACCTAGCCAGTTTGATTGGGCCAGTGACAAGCTCAGATATTTTCTCAAAGACTAAATATAATAGTTTAGTAATGTCTGCAATACCTTCTCTTAGTAATGTACAAACTGCATTTTTGACCAAATCCCAAAATCTTGGCAATACACTAACCGGCAATCGCCTGTATGTTCTAACCTCTGACGGAACAGCTTCCGCATCTGAATTGATCATTAATGGCCTCAAGCCGTATATGGATGTCTTTTTGATAGGTGATGTTACTTACGGAAAAAATGTAGGATCCATTGCTATTGAAGATGAAGAGAATCCTGAAAACAACTACGGATTACTGCCTATCGTAACCCAAAGCTTTAATAGCTTAGACCAATCCGATTACAGCACCGGTTTTGTGCCAAACATTACTGTGCTGGAAGGTACCGAGAGACTAAGAGCATTGGGAGATGTAAAAGAAATAATGCTCAGAACTGCCATAGAGGAGATCACAGGAATACCTTCTTCGGCCAGAGTAATCAAACTAGACAGAACAGAAATCGCCAACACCTTGGAAGGAAAAATACGGACCGGGACAATGATTGAATCTGCGATTATTAAATAAGCAGCCGGTAGCCTTCTCCTTACCCAAATGAAGCCACTGGAACTTTCACACATAATTGGCTCAAGCCCCTTTTCCGAATACAAAACAGGTTGTCCCTCTTCAGAGACAGCCTGTTTTTTTACTTTTACCCATTACCAAATTGTTAAGTTTCTCATTCCTAAAATCTTCCTTTAAAATAGCTGCTAAATTTGACGATCAACTTTGAATGTCATGGAAATCGTCGCAAGCTTCATCCTTATGTTATTGGTCTATTTTTTGGGTTGTCTGGCTCTGGTGCAAGAAATCATTAGACCTAACAGAAAACTGGTAATAGAAGGCGACAACAAGAAAGCACAATGGGTCACTAACTATCCAAAAATCATTTCACTGAGCTTTGGGATCTCCCTACTTACCACATTCATCGCGTACTATCTGTTTTTAAGCTGAAAAAAACCGCATTTAATACCAACAAAAAAAAAGCAGCCGAATCAAATTAGCTGCCTTTTCTAGTATCAAAGTGAATCTTCTATTCAAACAAATCGAATTTCAACCCAAAGTTCAATCTAGCATTGTAATATTCAGCCTGCATGGTTCTTGATCTAATTCCCTGATAGTATCTCAAAGGTTGATTGGTCAAGTTATTTCCTTCGAAAAATACGCGCCACTTAGGAGAGATTGCATAGGAAGCATTCACATCCAGGAATGTTTGTTTGTCGTAATAGCGATCATCGAAGCTTTCAGCTCCTAATTCATCCAGATAATCTGAAGCATAATTCAGTGACACTCTCATCACAAGCCTCTTCGTCTCATAGGAAAGGGATGCATTGAACATATTATCCGCCGTTCCGGGCAATTCTATGTCATCGTTATCCCTGCCTTCGATACCTGTAGTGGAAGAGTTGGTGTAGGTATAGTTCAAATATATCCCAAGGCCTTTCCATATCTGCCGCTGCACAGATGCCTCCAAACCATAGATTTTTGCAGCCCCTCCATTCTCCGGACGGGAATACTGTAAGCCCGATCCAAACTGGGGATCACTATACCCCTGAGAGGTAATGGTGTAGACGAAATCGTCAATATTCTTATAAAAACCGCCGAGTGAAAGAAGTCCTATATTATCAAAATACTGCTCTCCCATCAAGTCAAAATTCATTGCCGTAGCCGGCTTTAAATTAGGATTGCCCCGAGACAATTCGTCGTCATCCGGACTGAACTCAGCGTAAGGAACCAAGTCGAAATAATTCGGTCTTGCTATCGTATTGGTCCAGGCAAATCTCAAGATGCTATTTGGATTTATGTTATACTTCAGGTGTATACCAGGCATGAAGTTGGTGTAACGCTGTTCTCCTTCAGCAGAAGATATCGTCTCATTATCCACGTCAAATATATTGCCTATGTAATCTATGGAAGTATGCTCCACCCTTACGCCAAAGATCGCAGACAACTTATCCGAAAATTGATGATCTGCCATTACATAACCTCCGGTAATCGTTTCTTTTGCAGTATAATTGCCAGGTGCATATTCCTCCGGAATATCGCTTTCTTCAAACAATCCGGAGTTTTTCAAGTTGAGCCCTCCCAAATACTTAGGATCCATAAACCGACCGACTTGATACTGGGATCCTACCAGAAAGCCGGGATCTGAATAATTGACATTTGGCACACTTCCAAGAGTTTCTCCAAAAGCTTCCTCATCCAAGGGCTCATATTTGAAGAAGTTATTGTCCCGCTCTTTATCTTTTCCGCGATACCTAGCTCCAAATTGTAATACCCCTTTAGAGCTATATGGCAATTTGAAGTCCAGCTTTCCATTCAGGTCCCGGTCAAAGGTGTACCCGTACTGCTGTGACAATTCATTTAGACCAATACCCAGGTTATCCGTTGGACTGGTCAGATTAGCATAAGGTTTGTCAGGGTTGGAGACATCAACAGTGATGTCCTGCTTGGTGGATCTAAAGGAGACGTACCGTTCGAAAGGTCTTTCCTCTGATGCTTTTGCCGAGGTCACAGACCAATCCATCTTAAGTTGGTTGAATAGGTGACTTCCTCCCAATGTCGTATTGTAGACCCGCTGATCTTCCAGTCTCGTTGCCTTGTTTCTATCGCTGTCCAAGCCTCCTTTTGTTTGATATTCTACACGGCCTTTGGTAAGATACCTGCCCGGACCGATCTCCGTGAAGTCGCCGGCATCGAAGGAACGATCCAGCTGGCTTACCCGCATTCTAAATCTATTCTCCCAATCATCACGGTGATTATACATGCCTGACAAGAATAGTGTATGATTGTCATTGATATCATAATCAAATGCTATAGAAGCTGATCGACGAACTCGCTGCACACTGTATTTTCTGATATCAAATTCTTGTAGAGCAGCTCCGCTTTCATAGTTTTTCCACACTGCCTCAATATTATCTGAACCAAAGCGGTGGTTGTTGTATGATCCCGAAAAAATGACACCAAACTTATCATTGAAAAATCGGTTGCCTATGATTACCCCACCTGTCCAGATAGGTTTGTTGGATAGTAAGTTTACACCGGAAGCGGCCGTGCCGGAAACCCTAAGCGCGTTGGGAGCTTGGCGTGTCACTAGGTTTACAGAACCTCCTATTGCATCTGCGTCCATACTAGGGAGTACAGCCTTGTTCACTTCAATAGTCTGAATCATGTCGGACGGAATCAAATCCATCTGCACATTTCTGTTATCACCTTCGGCAGAAGGCAGTCTTTCACCATTTAGCGTCACAGAATTTAAGTGCGGTGCCATCCCCCGGATAATGATGTTTCGTGCCTCTCCCTGATCATTTTGCATCGTGATTCCCGGGACTCTCTTGAGTGCATCACCGATATTGGCATCAGGAAACCTACCTATTTGATCTGAAGATACCACGTTAGTAATATTTGCATTGTTTTTCTGCTGATTAAGCGCTTTTGCCTGCCCTTTCAAGCGATCCCCCATCACCACAAATTCCAGACTCTCAATGGTAGTTTCATCCAATTTGAAATTCAGGGTGGTAGTTTCTCCCTTTTCTATCTTGGTTTCATAAACAATAGAGCCGTAACCCAAGTATGAAACCTGAACTTCGTAGGAACCTTCGGGAAGATCAACGATAGCATAATCCCCGGATTGATTTGTAATCGTACCCAGTCTGGTGTTTTTCAGCACCACATTAGCCCCCGGCATAGATAGGTTTTGCTCATCTACCACCCTGCCTTTTAACACGCCTTGCGCCAATACCTGATGACTCAGGCAAAAAACGGCTATCAAGAAAATTACGATCAGTAATTGTTTTTTCATTAGAATGAGAATTAAAGCTTAGTTTTTAGATTTTAAGATGTCTCCTGCTATATCATCCCAGCGGTAGATTTGGAAGGTTCGGTCATCTGACATGGCTACAAAAAGCCCATGTGGAAAATCAGGCCCTAAAGGAGCGCTGATGGATTCGGACCCATCACTTGAGCTCGTGCCGGTGGCGATCTTGGTGATCAATGCATGCTCATGCGGGCTGGAGGCACTTCCTTCTCTCGGAAATACATGAAAAAGATTGGCTCCCTGATCCGAGACCAAGATATAGCCGGTGCTATCATCTAATTTGTAAATAGAAATCCCTTCGTGATCATCAGAGAATCCTTCCTGAGCAAAAAAGGCCAGTTCCTCATTTCCCCTTTCCGGATCGGCGTAATACTTCCTCACACCTGCTCCTTCATCAGAATAATAGATGTACCCTAGCTCATTATCCACAGCAATTGCCTCGATTTCTTTCTTTCCGGAATAGGCCCCAAACTTTCGTACAAGGTTTAGTTTGATCTCTCCGTTTTGACCCAATACTTCATATTGCCAGAGATAAGTCCCATCGGTAGGGCCATTTTTTCTCCCGGCAATGACAAATGTTTTTCCGGTAGTACTATCCTGAAAAAGCGCAACGCCCATCAAGTCTCTAAATTCCGGGCCTGTTTCGTCATGATATATCTCGATCCCTCCGGCGTTGATTTCTTTCATATCCGGCAGACTGAAAAACCTTAGCTTGGAAGTCATTCGTTCACCCGTGACGGCAAAATCAACCGTCCTATCTCCCAGATTCAATCCGTATCCTACATCTACGTTATTTGGGCGCTTTATATCCCGTACGATTAGCGAGTCGATTGCCTTGCCTTTCAGATCGAATACATACAGAGCTCCTTCCACATCCTTATCTGTACCGATAATTAGGCTTTTGGACGGATCTGTGGGATTTATCCAAACAGCAGGATCATCTGTATCATGAATAACCGGATCAGTTATATAGATCGGCTTGATCAGACTTTGCCCGTCGGGCAACTCATTTTGTTGGACTGGCTTACTGCAGGAACTCGCTAAAACTCCCAGTGCGGCTAAGCCATAAATCAGTTTATTTTTCGACATAAGATTTGAATGGTTTTGATGCTACAATGTTAGCTCGACTGACAGCTTCCGGCTAAGAAAGACTGTTATCAATTGAGCAACAATCGAAAAAACGACCGTTAACAAAACCTAAACAGAATCTCAAAAATTGATTACAATTGATTGATTTTAAATCAATTACCAAATATTAAAAAGAGATTAACAAATTGTAAATCATATACAAAGAATAAATTGCTGTAAGCTGTCACCCTTTTCCAGATTCAATTTCTTACGAAGTCTATACCTTGAAATACGTAAGCTGTCCATAGAAATACCCAGTGAAGAAGCGATTTCTTTTGAGTTAAGATTCAATCGCATCAAACTTGCCAATTTCAGCTCAGCGGGAGTCAAGCCATCCGTACGTTGCTGGATATTTCTAAAAAAATCCTGATGCACCTTTTCAAAACTATGCTTGAAATCTTCCCAATCTGTATCGTGCGAAAAATTGAAATCAATTTGCTTGATGAGATTTCTGATCTTCTTCTTTTGCTCTTTTGAGTCTTCTTCCAAAATATTCTTGAGCTTGGTCTGTATGTCTTCAAGCATTTGATTTTTGTCGATGACATGCAGTGTCTGCGCAGTAAGTGCTTTGGAATGGGACTTCTCTTCGGCTTCCATTTTCAATTCCAGCAGCTGCATATTTTGCTGCTCCGTAGCGATCAACTGCTCTTTCACCTGAAGTATTTCCTGATGCCGTTCCAGCAGCTCCTTATTACTTCTGATTTTGAGCTTTTGCCTCGTGAAAATCACCCAACCCAGCACACACATCAAGCCAACCAAAAACAAAAGAAGCCATTTTACGATTGCATCGAACTCATGCATTTGCTCGAGCTGAATGATCTGTTGGTTTTTAGCATATAGACGGTTTTGAGCCTCCTGAATTCCTAATTGCCTAGCCGACTCTTCAGAATACACCAAGTCACTTAATTTTCGACTTTGTTCCAAAAATTTATAAGCATTTTCATAATCCTGCATCTCAGCATAGGCTTTCGAGATATCCACTACAGCACTTCTCTGCTGATACAAATATCCAAGTCGCTCACTCATTTCAGCAGCTTTTACAGAATAGAGCAATCCTTCTTTCGGCTTCCCCGTTTTGCGAAGCACATCTCCAAGATTATTAAGATTCCCAATGATACGAAGACTATCCCCAAGTGATATATTCAAGATATATGCTTTATGGAAATTGGCATAGGCCGAATCATACTGCTCCAAATCCTCATAAATACTTCCGATATTTTCCCTGACAAATGCCAATTGTCCATACAGATTAAGTTTCTCGAAAATACTCAGTGCTTCCTGTTGATAGACTAAGGCTGCCGGGTAGGAGCCCAACTTTTCATACATCCCTCCGATAAAGCTTTTTGTCTCAGCTTCACCTTCCGCATCCTGAAGTTGAAGATAAATACCCAATGCCGCTTCATGACGAAGGAGTGCAGCTTCCGGTGTTTTGATTTTGTAATACACTTCTCCGACCGCATTATTCACCTGAGCCAAAAGAGATGACAACTTATGGTCCCGAAAAATATGTTCGGCCTCATAGAGTGCCTCTGCAGAAGGTTGGAACAAGCCAAACCTTAAAAGAATCTGCCCCCTAAGTAGCTGGGCTTTCCCTATCAGAGAATCCAGCTCTTCAAGTTTACTTTCTTCCAGAACTTCCGTAGCTAGCAAAAACGCTTTATCAGGCTCACTCTTGGCTAATCTCTGTGCTGAATCCAGTTTTAAGTCAATCAAAAAAGGGGTTTGAGCCTGAGAGAATGGCAGACAGCATGCAAAAAGAATGATCGTGGATCCTGTGAACAAAATCAATCGCTTCATAACAGGCGAAGTTCAGCGTATCCCAACTAACAACGATTAAGACAACGTTTCCATTTGATTAAACTTCTTCTCACTCCTGACTTTATCGATATAAAAAACATATACTAACCTTCATTTTTTCGCCAAGAACTTCAAGCAAGATTGATCATGGCATAAACCTGAGTTTTTATATGAATTTTAGATTTGATCAGAATCCTGATCGATGAAAAAGAAAAAATACTCCGCACCCGTTTTTGCCTTTCTGTATTTTCAAATTCTGATTATCCTGCTTGTTCTACTTCTACGGGCAGAAAAGGGCAGCTTGGAATTATGGATCAACAACTATCATACTACCCCGTTTGATTTTTTCTTCAAGAATATCACCTATCTCGGTGATGGAATTATTGTACTAGCCCCGACCGTGATTTTACTTTTTGTACGCTATAGCTACAGCATATTACTTGCTTGGGCCACGTTGATTCATATGGTAATAGTGGTTCTATGCAAAAGAATTTTATTCTCCGGGATGCCCCGACCGGCGGAATACTTGGCAGACATTCCTTTCTACACTGTACCCGGCGTATCTGTTCATCACTGGAACAGCTTTCCTTCAGGGCATACTGCTTCAGCATTTATGTTGGCCTGTGTACTTGCGATGATTTTTTCCAAAAAAATATGGCCGCAAATCATATTGCTACTTATCGCTGTTCTTATTGGATTCAGCAGGGTTTACCTGATGCAGCATTTTTTCATGGATGTACTGGCAGGATCGCTAGTTGGTGTCTGGTCCGCTTTTGCTGCAAGAGTGATTACGCTTAGCTTTTTTTCTTCGAAAAAGTACAAAAGAAGTCTCTATCCTAAGCGGAAAGTTATTCTTCAGGATTTGGGACAGACTCGAGCTTCTGAGTATAATTCTGATCCTGCTTTATCTGCAGTAAAACGGTAGTCGGACTTTCAAACAAATCCCTCCCCTCAAAAATCAGTTCGTAAGAAAAACCCAATTCTTTAAACTCTTCCAAATTCTTTTTTCTCAGGATGACGATTCCCTCATTCACTTTGCCGACATGCATACCTCCCAACTCTTTTATCTCTTTTTGGAGAGCAAAAGCGAAGGATGGATTGAATTCCCTGAAATGGTAAAAATCAACCTCCCTGAATTGCTCCACTCCGGAAGCAGTAACCGGATTTCTTCTATCCAAAACAGGAAACGCCAAGTATAAAAACACAAGGCTCACAGAAATAAAACCCAAACATAAAGTGGCCCAATGAAGCATCCATTTCTCTCTAAACCAGAAAAAAACACTCCCTATACCGATTAAGCTTCCGGTCAAAAAATATAATCCTACATAGGCATTTTCAGCATATTCTTTTTCAGCTTTAAGACCAAAATAGATTCCAAAAGGTAAAACAATGAGAAAAACCACCCCGGCTAACCCAGCCCATCTCACCCGCTTCCATTCTCCACTTTGCCTTAAAAGCCAGCCAATGATAATCGCTAAAAATGGATACACAGGAGCGGTATAATTGGGAAGTTTGGTGCCCGATATCATAAAAAAAGCAATGGTAAGACAGGAGAAAAGCAGGGAAATCTTAACCAAATCCGGTATCCCCGAATAGCTAATAAGGGACTTGAATGAAGACACGATGATCAAAGACCCGGGCATCATCCCCAGTAGTACGAAAACCAAGGTGAGATAAAATTCTCCTCCATGGCCTTCCATAGGGGCAGAAAATCGACTTAAATTGTGTTTGAAAAAGAATTCCTGAATCCAGACACCATCCGTTTTCCAGGCAATCAGAAAATACCAAGGGAGTGCTACAAGAAGAAAAATCGCTATAGCCAAAGGATCCAAAACTGATTGGAGATTCTTCCGGAACCCTTTCCTCTGAAAGAGAAAAAAAATCAAAATTGTCCCTCCTACCAATGCCAGTGCGACCGGACCTTTGCTTAATACTGCCAGCCCCAGTGTAAGTCCCATCCACCTCAAATTGGATTTCTTATGATTTCCCTCCCGGTACTTTACAAAAAACACTAAAGAAGCCGTAAGAAAAAAAATCAAAAATGGGTCAGGAACAGCCAAATGAAACTGAATAACCCAATGAACAGATGCCAATAAGACTATTCCGGAAGCCAACGCCGCGAGTCTTCCAAAAGATCTATTTACGGTAAAATAAACCAAACATACCGTCAACCAGCCCATCAAAGCAGGGAAAAATCTGGCAGCAAAAGGTGTGACCCCAAAAAACCGGTAGGCTAATCCAAAAAAATAATAGTGCAATGGGGGCTTATCATACCTGGGTTGCCCATTGAACGTAGGCAAAATCCAATCCGATGACTTCCACATTTCAAAGCCGGCAGCAGCATTTTTGGACTCATCCAATATATAAATACTTAAAGCCCCTATCTGGGAGAAATGTATAAACAGTGCCAAAAGCAAAAAGACGATTGTTACCCATTGATGTTCAATCCACTTCATTTAGGCAAAGGAACATCAAAAATTAAATTCCCTGATCAATTCCCTGTTAAAGATTTATTAGCTTTTAGACATAAAAAAACCGGCAATTTATGCCGGCCTTATGAGTAGTGATTGAGTCTATCAATTTGTCTTTGCCAGGTTTTCCTTCGCTAGACCGAATTCAGGATCCAGAGATATAGCTTCTTCAAAGGCTGCTTTGGCTTCAGCTTTAGAGCCTTGCTCCAAATAGATCATACCTTTTAAGTTCAAGGCAGCAGCTTTCATACTGATTTCCTGAGTTTCTGTTTGAGACTTTGGAAAGCCTACTTTATCGTCAGGTTTGGCATTCTTCACCAATATGTTCATAGAATTCAACGCCTCAGGGTACTTCTTCAAATTATATTGAATGAATCCTGACTTGTAAAGACTGAAATTATCCCCACTGAGCAAGTATAGACTTTCGAAATAAGGTAGGGATTTCTCCAGCGCTCCTACCTGCTCCAATGAGTAGGCCGCAATCTCCAAAGAGGTCACGCTTTTATCATTGACTTTCAATACGTCCATGGAAACAAGTGCTGCGGACATGGCTTGCCCCGCTTCAAAATAAAGTGAACCCAGCATCTCCACATAGCGGACATCATCCGGATTTCTGATGATCAAGTTATAAAGTGAATTTTTGGCAGATCCGACATCGTTATACCTCAAAGCCAATTGATAAGCAGCCTGATCGGCAGCATTCAAAGTTCTCTTCAATTTCGGATCGAGCCTGGATACAGAATCGGCTGCCGTCTGGGCAATAGTAGTGCTGGCACAAAAGGCCATAAGCAGCATGAATAGTACGCGCTTCATTTGAATTGATTTTTGATTTAGTTTATGAATTTGGGCCATCTAACACAGGAAACAAGCCTTTTGCTTTGGCAATCTCCAGCATCAACTCACGAGCCTCTTCAGGATTATTGTGAATTTTGCCCTCCAATATAGCTTCTTTAATTTCTTCTTTAATATCTCCTATGATTTTTGAAGGTTCCAAACCAAAAATTTCCATGATTTCTTCGCCGGAGACAGGAGGCTGGAAGTTCCTGACCTGATCTTTCTCCTCTACTTCGATAAGCTTTTGTGCTACCTTATCAAAATTCTCCAAATACCGCTTTACTTTTTTGTTGTTTTTGGATGTCACATCCGCACGGCAAAGCTTCATCAGATCATCGATATCATCTCCGGCTTCCATAAGCAATCTTCTCATAGCGGAGTCTGTCACCTCATCCTTCACCAATGCAATGGGACGAAGATGCAGCTTCACCAATTTCTGCACATATTTCATGCGCTCATCCATCGGTAGCTTCAGCCTACGGAAAATCCCCGGAGTCATTCGCGCTCCCTTATCCTCATGGCCGTGAAATGTCCAACCGACTTTCTTGTTGAAGCGCTTGGTAGCGGGCTTGGCGATATCGTGCAGGATAGCTGCCCAGCGAAGCCACAGGTCATCACTCATCTGGCATACATTATCCAGTACCTGAAGGGTATGGTAGAAATTATCCTTGTGCGACTTATCATCCACAGAATCCACTCCTTGCAAATCAACCATTTCAGGAAAAAACTCATGGAGCAATTTACCTGCAAACAGCAATTTGAATCCATAGGAAGGCTTCTTTACTTGAATAATTTTATTCAATTCCACAATCACCCGCTCGCCGGAGATGATATTCAGGCGATGTGCATTCTCACTTAGCGCATGAAAAGTGTCTCCATCAATATCAAAATCAAGTTGCGCTGCAAAACGGATCGCGCGGAGCATACGGAGCGGATCATCCGAAAATGTAATATTTGGCTCAAGAGGAGTTCTGATCAGTTTCTTTTTGATATCGGAAAGTCCATCAAAGGGATCTAACAAATCACCATAATCCGCAGCATTCAGCGAGATCGCCATGGCATTAATGGTGAAGTCCCTGCGCTCCAGATCCTCCTGAAGTGTCCCTGTCTCTACTATAGGATTGCGCGAATCTGATCGGTAGGATTCCTTACGGGCACCTACAAACTCCAACTCCCACTCATCCAATTTCAGCATGGCCGTGCCAAAATTCTTGAAAACTGAAAGAGGTACATGCTCATCGTATTGCTTGGCCACTTCTTTGGCAAGCTCTATCCCACTTCCCACACAAGTGAAGTCTATATCCTTTTGCCCGCTTTTCTCTCTTTTCAAAATCAAATCTCTCACATAGCCACCTACCACATAGGTTTCCAACCCTAAATTAGCTGCTGCTTTGGCAACTTTTCCGAAGACTTCGAATTCGTCAAGATGTGATTTAAAATTCATCCCTTAATGATTTTTACATCTCCTTCAGGCCCTAAAAACATCTCTTTGGTACTTGGACTCAAAAGTGGAAATAAGATTGGTGTATGAAATAAAGTAGTTTCTTGCGAATCTATTTTCACTATCACCGGCTGAGAAATCTGGAAGAGTAATTTATTCCAGTTGGGCTCCAGAATCAGGCTGAACTTCAGGATACCATCCACGATAGGCCCGTTTTTGATAATACGGTTTGCCGGACTATGGTAGACAGTCGGCTTGTTTGCGTATTCTACTATATCAAGCGAAACTTCTGAAAAAGGCTCGCATATCGTACGGATTTGGAATAGATCAAAAAGTAAAAACGTCCAATCCTCACCCATCTCAGGCTTCCAAAGCTCCGGCTTCATGAGGGTAATTACTTTTCCGTTTCCTTCCTTCAGGTTCAAAACTCCTTTTTCCCTAAAAGCTGATAATACTAGTGCGTGATCCAAAGCGTTTATTTTTTCACAAAAATAATCAGAATTTCGAGAGCAAGCTCTTTTACCCAAAAACCGAAAAGCCTTCTCCGCAAAGAGAAGGCTGATGACACATGCTAATAAGTGTCTTATCTGTCTTCTTTGTCAAGTTTTCTATTTAAGAAAAAACTAGACATCAAGCCAATCCCCCCGAAAATAAAGATGCACGAGCTAAAAGCAACTCCGTCATTCATGCCGTTTTGCACCAGCAAGGCTCCAAAAAGGATTCCTGCCCCAACCCCAATCGCCAGCAGCGCAATACTTAGAATAAATTGGCCAAAGCTGTATTTTTTGCCTGAGTTAAAGAGTTTTGCGTCAGCACCATTTTCTATAAGTGCGAGCCTTTCCTTGTTTCGCGTAGTCAAGAAAGTAAATATGACTCCGAAAATACTGGAGAAAATAATCAGTGTAACTAAGATGGTTTCTGCCATGGTTTGTATGTTTTTTCTTCTTGGATGCGCTGACTTGGTCACAAGGTTACAAACCTGAAGAAAAAACTGTAACTTTTTTTCGGGTTTATGCATCCAAGGTAAAAATGCGATTCCGGGAAGACCACCATTATATAGAGAAAACACTGCAGGGCAATATGAATGCTTATGGACAATTGATCCTAAAGCATGAAAAGTATGTATTTACGCTTGCCTTACGTATTCTGAAAAATAGAGAAGAAGCCGAAGAAGCGGCTCAAGATTCATTTATGAAAGCTTACCATGCATTAAGAACCTTTGAAGGAAATTCTAAGTTTACTACATGGCTATACAAAATAGTATACAATGAAGCGCTCGGAAGATTAAGAAAAACAAGAAACCATACCATTCAACTCGGTGAGATCGAAGACCTCCCATGCGATTCTGCCGACTACTTAGACGGTTTAAAATCCCTTCAGCTAGCTGAGAGAAAAGATCTTATCCGTCGCGGACTTGATGCTATCAAGCCAATGGAATCAGTAGCACTCACTTTGTTTTATCTTGAAGAACAAAATATAAAAGAAATTGAAGAAATTATGGGATTGACAGGTTCGCATGTCAAGATCCTTTTGCATAGGGGAAGAAAAAATCTTCTGGACTCATTGCGAAATATTACCAACAGTGAATTGATTCATCTGCTATGAAATCGAGCATGACGCAAGCGACACACTGGGATGATTATAATGCATGCGAGATTCCATGTGACCATTGGAAAATAATTATAAACACATGAAAAATTTAAGCAAGGAAGACAAATATATCCAACAGTTCATCTCAGAGCTGGGAACAGATAGGCCTTCTGCCGGCTTCCATAAATCTATATTAGAAAAACTCAATCCAAAACAAACGCTAACCGTTTACAGACCGGTGATCTCACCATTAGCTTGGAAATTAATAGGTAGTGGAATTGCCGCACTAGTTATATGTGTATTGTTATTCTTGCCGGGTGGAGAAAACTCCACACCACTGATGGATCAAGTACCGAAGATTTCTATACCTCAAGTAGCTATTTCATTTCCGAAAGTATCCCTGCCTGACATAGACCTATCTCCAATTGTCATCCAATCTTTGGTAGTCTTTATTCTATTGGCAATTCTATCTGCAATCACCACACTTAAAAACCTAAAAACATCCTAGACAGCCAAGGAATAAAAAAGGCAGCTGATTAGCTGCCTTTTTTCTGTCGGTGACATTATGTTAGCCTCTCAACCAGTTGATGAAAGTCTGATAACCTACACCTATTTCTCTAGCAAACGCTGCTTTGGTTTTCTTACCTGCAGCTTCTACTTTTTTCCACTCTTCTACAATTTTGCTTTTCTCAGCATCGCTGAATGATCTTCTTTTAGCAATTTTAGGAGCCGCACTGCTGCCGGTTACCAAAGAAATCAATTCATTCAATTCATTAAGAAATCTAGCATCATTCAATGGAAGACCAGTTTCTTCCAATTTCTTTATTACCTGTGCTTTTGGATTGACAGGAGTAACAGAAATTCCTTGCTTTGCCGCATCATGCAAATCGATCTGACTACCATCAGCAGTAACATAAATAAAACCATCTCCTTTTTTAAGGTCAGCAATAGCTTCTTTGATTAAATCTCTCATATTCTTCTTAACGTTGATAATTATTTATTATAAAACACGTGCAATATAAATAATTATTAAGCTTGAATTAATGAATAAGCATAAAAAAAACTTTTTTTAACAAATAAAAGCTCATTGACTATAGTTTTCTGACCTTGAAAGAAGCCTACCACCCCCACCTCTGGAAAACTAAACGAATGAAAATTCTGAAAACACGTATTATGCAATATTTTCATATCGTATTATTAAAATACATAATATTAATAATCGGTCTCACTAATACACACATCAATATTTGTAAAACGCAGCATTTCTTCTGAAAGATCAGTCGGAAGAAACCAAAATGAACTTCATTCTAAGATCTCGTAACACGAGTTTATTATAAAAATAGTGAGCCTTTTCATCCTGCGTGTATACTAAAAATAAACAGGCCATCGTTGCTGACTCTTAGGTTACACTTGCTCCAACATAACACTTCACCTATTGAATTAAGCGATAAATAAGATGAAACCGAGCATGTCGAAAACGACACACAGAGGGATGATTATTCGCCTGGCGAGATTCCATCTGACCTCTTAAAACAAAATATAAACAGATGGAAAATTACAGCAGACTTTCAAAACCTGTAAGTACTTTTTCATGATTTATATAAGGGAGATTTATTTCATGCATCACCAGACCAACTCTCCAACGCAACAATTATTGATATATAGTGTTAACTTTTATCTTGGGGAAAATTATCCCCAGATCATGACATACGGATTGCTTGCGAGCAAACCCCTACGTATCAAACAGGGATAAAAAACCTAAACTCAATATAGCCCAGGCATCTTCAACTCCTGCTCAATCTACTTTAACAAACTCCAAAGCAACCCGATCACAAAAAACTCTTTATCATACAGTTGCCTCTTAGTAGTTCATGGTTTTGCTAATATATTAGACTAACTCCTACGTACATTTAATGTGTTTATAATTGTTTTTTAGCGTCACTACCTGTCCCGAGACGAAAGAAACGGGATAGCCTGTCCCCAACTTGATTCGGGATGAAATCAGTGAAATGTTTGATATGTCGCACGACTCTAAATAAGGCAATAGACAGGAAGCCGGATCAAAACCATGACCACATGGTAACCCATACTTCGCAGAACCAAAAGCCTCAATCACAAATTGATGTTTTGTGGCAGATATTGTCGCACATCGAAAAATGGCTACAGTAGAAGAAATTTGAGAAAAGTGATCTATTTCATATTCAAAAAGCCATTAATCGGGAATTTTTCCATAATTTTGAGCCCCATAAGAATCCAAACAAATTTCCATCCTCCCCCATTCTTATGGCTTCAAGCACCAAATACATCTTTATTACCGGAGGAGTCACTTCCTCTCTCGGCAAAGGCATTATCGCAGCTTCATTAGGCAAGTTGCTCCAAGCCAGAGGCTTCAAAGTGACCATCCAAAAATTTGATCCTTATCTGAATATCGATCCGGGCACTCTTAATCCTTATGAACATGGCGAATGCTATGTAACTGACGACGGAGCAGAGACCGATTTGGATTTGGGACATTATGAGCGTTTTTTGAACATCCCTACTTCTCAGGATAACAACATCACCACCGGCAGGATCTATAATAATGTGATCACCAGAGAGCGCAAAGGCGAATTTCTAGGCAAAACTGTTCAGGTCATCCCTCACATTACAGACGAAATCAAAGCGAATTTTTACAAACTGGGTGAAGACGGAAAGTATGATGTCGTGATTACTGAAATCGGCGGATGTGTAGGCGATATAGAATCGCTACCGTTTATTGAGGCAGTTCGTCAAGCGAAATGGGACCTGGGAGCAAACAACTTTTTAGTGATCCACCTTACGTTGATTCCTTACCTACGTGCTGCCAAAGAACTGAAAACCAAACCTACCCAGCACTCTGTAAAGCAATTGCTAGAAGCGGGAATCCAGCCTGACATTCTTGTATGCCGTACAGAATATCATTTACCTCCTGACGTGAAAAAGAAGCTTGCGCTTTTCTGCAACGTACAACTGAACAGTGTGATTGAAGCTATGGATGCTGATTCTATCTATGACGTGCCTTTATTGATGAAAAAGGAGAAATTGGATGAGCGGGTCATGACTAAGCTGAAGCTAACCTCCAAAGAAAATACTGATTTAGAGAACTGGAAAGATTTTCTCGGAAAGCTGAAAAACCCAACCCAAGAGGTGACTATAGGGCTAATAGGTAAATACGTCTCCCTGCCTGACTCCTATAAATCTATCATAGAATCTTTCACTCATGCAGGCGCTTCTATTGAGTGTGATGTGAACCTTAGATTAATTTCATCAGAAGAAATCAATCCCGACAATATTGTTCAGAAATTGGCTGATTTGGACGGTATTGTAGTTGCTCCCGGATTTGGAGAGAGAGGCTTTGAAGGGAAAATAGACACGGTGAAATACGCACGGGAAAACAATATCCCCTTCTTGGGAATATGCCTGGGTATGCAGGTAGCAGTGATCGAATACGCCAGAAATGTACTCAATCTAAAAGATGCCAACAGCACGGAAATGGATCCCAATACAGCGAATCCGGTCATTGGATTGATGGAGGAACAAAAAAACATTGATCAAATGGGCGGAACAATGCGATTGGGGTCGTATGCTTGTGATCTTAAAAAGGGAAGTAAGGCATATCAGGCATATGGAAAATCCAAAATACAGGAGAGACATCGCCACCGATACGAATTCAACAACGAATACCTGAAAGTAATGGAAGATAATGGCATGATTGCTTCCGGTAAAAATCCTGAAACAGGCTTGGTAGAGATCATAGAAATCAAAAACCATCCTTGGTTCGTCGGTGTTCAGTTCCACCCCGAATACAAAAGTACAGTACTCACCCCACAACCTCTTTTTGTGAAATTCATACAAGCGGCAGTGGACACAAAAATTAAATAAAACTTCCCCGAAGATTCTTTATCGGGTTTACGATTATTCTTTATGGACAGAAATCAAGCAACTGGTTTGATTCTTTTTGCGGCGGTCATCCTAGTTTACTCACTTTTCTTTGCGAGTACACCGGAGATCCCTGAAGTGGAAACAGCAACTACCACTCAAACAGAATCGATTCAATCAAATGGAATAAGCCAACAGGCAATCACAGATACTATTTCTGAGAACGACAGCACCCTGGATATAGCCAGACTCGCAAAATATGGCGCATTGGCAAGCATCACAGTTGGAGAAGAAGAGACTCTTACCCTAGAAAACGACCTGATTCAGGTAGAAATTTCCTCCAAAGGAGCCGAAATCAGGAAGGTCATTCTCAAAGAATACAAGAGCTGGAAAAAAGAACCGTTGGAACTCTTCAATGAGAAGAGCTCCAAAATGGACTTCATCCTTGAAAGCAAAAATGGCCCTCTGGATCTAAAGGACATCTACTTTACTTCATCTATAGAAAGCGGGCAAAATGAAGCTGGTGAAAAAACGCAAACACTCATCCTAAAGGCAGGAACAGAAGGCGGTCAGATCATCCAGTCTTTCACATTAGCCGATGGAAGCTATCAAGTTCAGAGCTCATTTGAAATAGACCGATTCCAAAACGTGCTTACAGGAAAAACACTTGCATTCAACTGGGAAGATGATGTAATCGCTCAGGAGATGGATCTTTCCGAGTCCAGAAGACAAGCAAGGCTTAACTACTATACAGTTTCCGGGTCATTTGACAACCTGGGATCCGGTAATGATCTAGAACAAGAAACTATTGGAGAACCCGTAAAATGGGTAGGCTTCAGTCAGCGGTTTTTCACGGCGGCAATTATTGCGGACACCGACTTCCAAAATGTATCGATCACCCAAAGCACTCCGGCAGATAGCTCTGTAGTGCGCTCGATGGCTACCAGCCTATCCATTCCACTTCAGGATGGCAAAGCAGGGTTTAATTACTATTTCGGTCCTGACAAATACAAAACACTGAAGAAGGTCACAGACGGATTTGAGGATAACGTGGATATGGGTTATTTCTTTGTCAGCTGGGTCAACAAATACATCATTGTTAATCTCTTCGCCTTTCTTGAGAAGTTTTTTACCAACTACGGTGTCATCATTATCATCATCGTATTCCTGATCAAACTCGCTCTTTTTCCTTTGACTTACAAGTCATACATAGGAATGGCGAAAATGAGAGTAATCAAACCTGAAATAGATGAACTGAAAGAGAAATACGGAGACGATGCGACCAAGATGCAGCAGGAGCAGATGAAGCTTTTCTCAAAATTGGGCGTAAGCCCAATCTCGGGATGTCTTCCTATGGTACTTCAGATGCCGTTCTTATTTGCGATGTTCTTTTTCTTCCCGAATGCAATCGAACTCCGCCAAGAATCTTTCTTATGGGCAACTGACCTTTCCACCTACGACACCTTTTTCAATCTCCCGTTTACGATTCCTTTCTATGGATCACACGTCAGTATGTTTACTTTACTGATGACTGTGTCGCAAATTGTTTATACGCACTTCAATAACCAACTGACTACGGCTACAGGTCCAATGAAGAATTTGGGCTATATCATGCCTGTCATGTTCATGTTTATCCTGAACTCCTATCCGGCAGGCTTGAGCTTTTACTATTTCGTATCGAATATGGTGACATTTGGCCAGCAAGCGCTGATCAAACTATTTGTGGACGATGATAAAATCCGTGCAAAAGTGGAAGAAAGCAAAGCGAAGAACGTAAATAAAAAGAAGTCAAAATTCCAGCAGAAACTGGAAGATGCTATGAAAGCGGCTGACAATACCCGCAAAAAATAAGCTTATAAGAGTCCTGCATCTGCAGGGCTCTTTTTTTTACCCATGCACTATCCAAATGGCACTTCTACTCACGGGCAATACCCAACTGATCCGTTATAGGAATAGCCCGTGTAGTCGTCTTTAAAAAGCGACCAAATCTTGCCTTCTTCATCACTATAGGCAATTGCCTGGGTACGCTTGCTGAATTCAATATTCCCGCTGCTCACAATGATGATGTCATCAGTGAGCACTACAAAACAAGGCCCCTTGATATCTTTAATGTTCAAATATCAATACCATACTTAACCTTCACCTTGTCCATCACTACATGGGTATAAAAATGTTTTAAATTGGGATTGTCCATAAGCTGTGCTTTCGAAAACTCCTCGAAATGCTGCATATCCTTTAGATTCACGATTAGGACAAAGTCATATGTTCCCGTCACATAATAGCACTGCGCCACTTCAGCGCATTGTTGCATAGCAGTTTTGAATTTATCAATAGATTTTGAGGTTCCTTCGATAAGGACCACATCCACTACACAGGTGATTCCTACCCCTGCAGCTTTTGGAGAGATAATGGATATATCTGCCTCGATTATTTTTTCACTTCTCAACTTTGCGATCCTACGCTGAACTGCACTTTGGCTTAGGCTTAACTCTTCACCCATTTCCTCTGCAGTCAATTTATTGTTTCGCTGCAGCAGTCTCAATATTCTTTTATCATACTCATCAGGAAAATGCATAATATCTTCATTTTTGATCTAAAATAGTGTAAAAACACCGAAATCATGGGTTAAATCGAATTATTTAATCATTCAATCGCCTATAAATTTGCGTTATAACTAAACAAAAAATTATGGGGTCAAACCAAAATATCACACTGCCTTCCGGAAGCATATTTTCAGAAAGAGAGGTTCAAAAGTTCAGAAATGAAAACAAAGGATGCAGTAATGTAATACATCTCAACAATGCTGGGGCAGGGCTAATGCCAGATATCGTCACAGAGGCACAATTGGATCATATCCGACTAGAAGCACAAATAGGGGGATATGAAGCTTCAGCACTTCGTGCGGACTTGATTGATGAGTTTTATCAACAGGCAGCAGGTCTGCTAAACTGTCACTCCAATAACATTGCATTTACTTCCAGTGCCACTGATTCCTACACCAGAGCATTATCTTCCATCCCTTTTCAGCAGGGAGATATCATTCTTACCGACAAGGACGACTTTGTATCCAACCAGATACAATTTCTTTCCCTTCAAAAAAGATTGGGGGTTAAAATTATTCATATCAACAATGCTCCAATTGGAGGTGTAGATCTCCAAGACTTGGAAGAAAAGCTGAAAAAACATCAGCCAAAACTTTTAGCTATAACCCATATCCCAACAAATTCAGGGTTAATCCAGCCAGTGGGTGAAATTGCTTCGATTTTCAGCGGCTATTCCAAAACTGTTACTGATAAGACCTGGTACATATTGGATGCATGTCAATCAGCTGGCCAAATGAAGCTCGATGTAAAGTTTCTTAAGTGCGATTTTTTAAGCCTGACGTGCAGAAAGTTTCTGAGAGGACCTCGGGGCACTGGCATGCTCTATGTTTCTGACAAAGCTCTTGATGCCCGTTTAGAACCAATGTTTATTGATATGCGCGGTGCTACATGGATTGAGAAAGATCTATATGAGCAACAACCCCATGCCAGACGGTATGAAGACTGGGAGTTTGCCTACTCCACCGTGATAGGGACAAAATTTGCCATAGAATATTGCCGTAATATTGGGGAAGACCGAATAGAACGGCAAGTCAAACTTCTTTCCACTATTCTAAGGGGAAAATTGCAGGAACTTGATACGGACCGGATCCGGGTTTTGGATAGAGGTCCGGAACTGGGTGGACTTGTCACATTTACAGTCAGAGACTCCAATCCCCTAACTCTGGTAAATGAGCTTCTGAAAAGAAAAATCAACGTAGTGCCAAGTTACCGGCAATTCGGCGTTTTCGATTTTGATGAAAAAGGGGTTACATGGGCTATTAGAGCATCTCCTCATTATTATAATACCTTGGATGAACTTGATATTTTCACTGAGAGTCTCAAAGAAATATTGAGGTAGTAAGGATCGCTAAAAATGAAGAAAAAAAAGCCCAGCTGAAAAGCTGGGCTTTGTGACCTCGTCAGGATTCAAACCTGAAACCTCCTGAGCCGTAATCAGGTGCTCTATTCAGTTGAGCTACGAAGCCGAATTGGAATGCAAAGGTATCCAAAATTCGATTTTATCCAAACACTCCTCTATAAGAAATTTACAATTTTCTAAACTTGCCTACGTTTCTCCTTAAGAATAATTAAGATCAATAAAGGGGTAAATCCTGTAGGATTTCCTATTTTTGCCCGCATTGAATGCATATTAAGTAAACCAATTTGATGAAAAAAATATACACCTTCCTATTAGCATTTGCTTTGATTCAAGGAGCCTTTGCTCAGGACAGCCTGCAAATCGCAAAAAAGTCAAAAACTCCTGTCGGAGGAAGACCTAATATCCCAAGTGATTTGAAGTTTGAATTTGGTTTTAACCAACTTAACAACAAATCCGAAGACTTGAGTATGCGCTTTTTTGCCTCACGCACATTCAATGTCTACTACCAATATCCTGTTTCCATATTCGGGGATGCATCCGGATTCACGATGGATATAGGTATAGGTGTAGGGACGGATAAATACGCATTTAAGGACGACAAAACACTCTACAACAATCCCGCGGTCGGCCCAGAATCAAGTATGTTGAGAGACATTACAGATGTCTTGGGAGATAATATCTCTATTAAAAAGAATGTAGTTGCTGCCAATTACTTTGATATTCCATTGGATTTCACCTATCACTTCAATAAAAGAAACTATTCCAAAGGCTTCAATATTAGTGTGGGAGGTAAAGTTGGTTACTTATATGAATCACACACTAAGATAAAATACGAGGACGCCAATGACAGTAAACGAAAAATAAAAGATTCTCAGAATTATGGTTTTGAGAAATTCAGATATGGCTTGTCCCTGAAAGCCGGTTCTCCGGGATTTTATGCATGGAGTTACTTTGGCTTGAATCAGGTCTTCCAAAAAGGCATGGGGCCAAACAGCACCGAAGCTACACAAATCAATTTCGGTATAGCAGTTAACGTCTTCTAAGGAATATTCTTAACGGAATTTCAAAACCGGGCTGAGGCTCGGTTTTTTTTATGCCCAAATCCAGCTAAATCCCACAAAGCAAAGGGTAAAACCAAAAAGCAGACCTGCGTAAATCTCTATAGGTCTGTGGGATTCCAAATGCAATCTGACGCTGCCTACCAATCCTGTCAACATTATCACTGCCAGTAGAGGATAAAGTGGCTGAAATGTCGAGAATTTGAGACCAAGAACCACTACTGCCGCTATCAACCCACCCATTCCGGTCATATGTGCTGACATTTTCCAAAAAAAAGTAACCAATGTGAGTATTACAATCGACAGTGTAATTATCCCAAGTACCTGCCAAAGTATGGGATCAAACTGTCGCTGCTGATACAAAAGATACACAGTGAGAATATAGTAAATACTCGTCACTGTGAAAGGAATAGCGCGGTCCTTCAGTTCGGCCATATGAACGCTTTTAAGCGTCCCGCTTAACCTCAATCCGAAAATCGTGACCATCGGTATAACCAAGGTGGACAAAGCGATCAGGGAAAACAGCCGGTTTTTGAACGAGTCCGGAATACTGGTTGCCTCTGGCACTACAAATAAAGCCAAGCCAAAGACTAAACTGGGAATAACCAAAGGCTGTAAGACAACTGAAACTATCAAAGAAAAAACTCTCCGCACTACAGTTCTTTTCTAAGTCTGGCAACAGGAATTTGTAACTGCTCGCGATATTTTGCCACAGTCCTTCGAGCGATGTTATACCCTTTGGCATTAAGCATCTTGACAAGTTTATCGTCGGAGAGTGGCTTCTTTTTATCTTCAGCATCCACCATTCCCTGGAGGATATACTTCACTTCCCGATTACTCACATCCTCACCGCTATCAGTGGCAATGCCCTCAGAGAAGAAATATTTCAACGGATATACTCCAAACTCTGTCTGAATCGCCTTGCTATTGGCAACTCTGGATACAGTGGAAATATCCATATCGATCCGCTCTGCAATATCTTTCAAGATCATCGGACGGAGATTCGTCTCATCCCCATCTATAAAAAACTCCTTCTGGTACTGTAGAATGGCTTCCATCGTTCTCAGAAGTGTATTCTGCCTCTGCTTGATCGCATCAATAAACCATTTGGCAGCATCCAGCTTCTGCTTGACGAAAGAGACTGTTTCCTTTAGCTTTTTGTCTTTTTTATCACTCTTGTCATATGCATCAAACATCTCTGAGTAAGATCTGGAGATCCTCAGTTCCGGTGCATTTTTAGAATTCAGGCTGATCTCAAATTTCCCTGCAGTATTTGTGAGTGTAAAATCCGGAATGATATACTGAGTCCTAACCAGACCATCAGCCACCCCTCCCGGTTTCGGATTGAGTTTGGTAATCAAATTGACAGCGTCCTTGGTTTCTTCATCCGTAAGGTCACAGCGTTTTTGAATCTTGGAATAGTGCTTTTTGGTAAATTCGTCGAAGCAGTCCTGCATAATCTTCAGTGCGTTCTGCACTGTGGGATCATCCGGATGCTCTTTGCGCTCCAGTTGTATGGTAAGGCACTCCTGAAGATTTCTTGAAGCTATTCCCGCCGGATCAAAACTTTGGATCTTTCTCAGAATCTCTTCCAGTTCGTCTATATCTGTCTCTATGTTTTGGCTGAAAGCCAGATCATTGATGATCGCTTCCAGATCTCTGCGGATGTAACCATCGTTCTCAATACTTCCTATGAGTTGTTCCCCAATGATCTTTTTTCTATCATCAAGTCTAATGAAACTCAACTGGGAGACCAACTGGTCATGTAGTGACGTCTGACTGGAGATAGGTATTTCCCTGTCTTCCTCATCTGCATTGTAGTTGCCGTCCCCCTGCATTTTGTATCCTCCATACTCATCATCCAAGTAATCGTCGATGTTTACATCACGATCATCCTGCGTAGACTCCTCTTCGTAATTATCGTCAAAGTCGTCATCCGCACTTTCTTTTTCTTCCGTTTTGCCTTCTTCCAGCGCAGGATTAATCTCGAGTTCTTCTTCGATTCGAGTGTCTAATTCGGCCGTCGGTACCTGCAGCAATTTGATGAATTGTATTTGCTGAGGTGAAAGTTTCTGGGAAAGTGATTGGCTAAGATTTAACTTTTGCATTCGGGATTTGGTAAAACCTGCTGTTTGGGTTCAAAAAAGGCCTTTTCTTATGAAAAAGCCTTATGCCAAAGTTAGGAAAAAGGAGCAATTTTTTGATAAAAAGCTTATTTAATCGTTTTTTTGCATTCCTTTAAATTATAAGCGGCCTTTAAAATACCGCATTAACAAATCACCAAATGGCATTTAACAAACGAGTCAAAATCAAGACCATCCTGGATACTAATCCGATTGGGACAGAAGTGACGCTCATGGGCTGGGTACGTACAAAGAGAGGAAACAAAAACGTTTCATTCATTGCGCTGAATGACGGCTCCATTATTACCAATTACCAAGTGGTGGCGGACCCAAATCTGATTTCGGAAGAAATCCTAAAAAAATGCACCACGGGTGCATGCCTGAAAGTGACCGGTAATGTGGTAGAATCCCAAGGTGCAGGGCAGAGCTCTGAGTTAAATGCTACCGCTATAGAAGTATTGGGCGAAGCAGATCCTGAAAAATATCCATTGCAGCCGAAAAAACATTCCATGGAATTCCTTCGGGAAAACGCCCATCTTAGAATGCGGACCAATACATTCAGCGCAGTTTTCAGAGTAAGGCATGCCTTGGCTTTTGCTGTTCATAAATACTTCAACGAAAAAGGCTTTTTCTATATACACACGCCTATCATCACCGCCTCAGATGCAGAAGGAGCCGGAGAGACATTCAAAGTAACGACACTTGATTTGAATAATCCTCCGAAAACAAGCGAAGGAGCGATTGATTACAAGCAGGATTTCTTCGAGAGAGAAACTAATCTCACGGTATCCGGTCAATTGGAAGGAGAACTGGCGGCTATGGCACTTGCTGATATCTATACTTTTGGACCGACTTTCCGTGCGGAGAATTCAAATACGACCCGTCATTTGGCTGAGTTCTGGATGATCGAACCGGAGATGGCATTCTACGACGCGGAAGACAATGCTGACTTGGCAGAAGATTTCTTGAAATATGTGATCCGATATGCGCTTGACAATTGCTCGGAAGATTTGGTTTTCTTAGACTCAAGGCTTCAGGATGAAGAAAAATCAAAACCTGCAGATCAACGCAGTGAAATGACCTTGATGGACAAGTTGAGATTTGTGGTTGATAATGATTTTGTGAGAATCACTTATACTGAGGCAATTGAAATCCTGAGAAACTCCACTCCAAACAAGAAGAAGAAATTCTCTTATCTTATCGATGCATGGGGAGCTGATTTACAATCTGAGCACGAGCGCTTCTTGGTAGAAAAACACTTCAAAAAACCGGTTATCCTGACTGATTATCCAAAAGACATCAAATCTTTCTACATGCGTCAAAACGACGATGGGAAAACGGTAGCTGCGATGGATATTCTATTTCCGGGCATAGGTGAAATAGTCGGAGGTTCACAACGTGAAGAGCGTATGGATGTATTGACTAAAAGAATGGAAGAAATGAACATACCGCAGGATGAAATGTGGTGGTATTTAGACACCAGAAGATTTGGTGCCACCCCACATGCAGGCTTCGGACTTGGCTTTGAGCGAATGGTGCTCTTCGTCACCGGAATGGGAAATATCAGGGATGTAATTGCTTTCCCGAGAACCCCCGGAAACGCGGAGTTTTAATATCTAAAAGCCTGACAGAAATGTCGGGCTTTTTTTCAGCTTACCACTTTTATCCTTCTGGCCAGCGGAATGCATAGTATGCTACATGCTACTGCGATGTATCCTACCACATTGTAGTTGGTCAATTCCCCCGCAGCATTTTCTCCGATTATTATCCCCGCAAGTAAGGATGCCGCGCCGGTTGCCAATTGCTGCACCGCTGAGTTGAAGCTTAGAAAACTTCCTCTATTTTCCGGCTTTGCCGTACCGGTGACTATGGCTGCAGCAGGTACATATCTACCATTCGAAGTCATAAAAAACATGGTCGAAACCATTAATACAAACGGAATGGGAGTTACTCCAAGATGAGTGATAATTGCAATTGGAATCAGATTGAGAAGCATGAAAATCGTGAAAATCTTCTGCTTTCCATGCTTGTCAGAAAGCTTCCCAACCCAAGGTGAAGTAAAAATCGTAAAAGCTCCACCCGCCATATAGATATAAGTAAGTTGAAGCTCTGAAAAGCCCACATTCGCTACAGTGTAAGGGCTCAAAAAGGGAATTATCATAAACTGTCCAAACATCATCATCACGGACAGTGTAATGGCTCTCATTTGATTGGAATCTCCGGTCACCCTACGGATCACCAACAGAGGACTTGGCCTTTTTATGTCATTTTTGAGATGCGCTGTGATATTCGGAATGAACTTGATAATCATCCCCAGGCTCAAGACAGATAAACCCGTAAGGATGAAAAATGGCGTATGCCAATCCGACAAACTCGCCAGAAATAACCCCAGCGGAACACCCAGAACTGACGCAACAGAAAATGCTGCCATCACCAATCCCATTGCTCTTCCCCTTCGGGAATCCGGAATTACGTCTCCAATAATAGCCAAGATCAAGGCAGAAGTCAATCCACCGAAAACACCTGAAATCACTCTGGCAGACAAAAGAACTAGGTAACCGGGAGATAATGCACATCCGAAAGTAGAGACCGCAAAGCCTATATACACCCAGACCAATATTTTCTTACGATCAAACCTATCCAAAACGAAGGCACCAAAGAAACTGGAAATCCCCGCGCTGAAGGTATAGCAAGACACTAAAAGTCCAAATTCACGGGGCGATATATTAAAAATCCGCATAAGCTGAGGACCTAATGGCATCAAAATCATGAAGTCAACAATGTGGATGAAATTAATGGCCGCAAGGGTCCAAAGCAGCAACTTCTCTTTGTTCATAACAAAAATGGATATGCGAAGAACCTCAAGAGCTTTTAAAAAGTTTACCTAGGGGCAAATAATCAGGAAATATTTAATTGAATATATGTTTCGGAGATAGCCTCGATTATATCCCCAGCTATCATTGATCTTCTTTTTGACCCGGAGGCAATTTCCCCTGCCAATCCATGATGGTACACACCGCAAAGTGTCGCATTTTCAGAAGAATACCCCATTCCCAAATAAGCTGTGATCATACCCGTGAGCACATCTCCCGATCCTCCAGTTGCCATATATTTGTTTCCTGAAGAATTAACTACCTGTCTTCCATCCGGTAAACTAACAACCGTATTTGCTCCCTTTAGCACCAAAATCACCTCATGCTCAATCGCAAATCTCTTTGCCATTTCCAATCTTTCCAAATGGTTTTCAGCAGCACCGACTAACCTTGTGAATTCTCCTATATGAGGAGTAAGAATAGTTTTTTTTGGGAGCAAGGACACTAGATCCGGATTTCTTGCCAGCAGGTTTAGTCCATCAGCATCTACTACTATCGGCTTCTTGAAATCTTGTAAAAACTGTCTAAATAAACTGACGCGATTCTCTGTCCCCCAACCCGGTCCAATCCCTACAGCATCGTAAAACTCAGGATTTGGAATCAACCCCCATGAAGCCATCGCCTCAGGAACGGCAGTCTGAATAATAAACCGCTCCGAATCCTCCATATGGCAAGTCACTAATCCCGAACCGGTTCTTAAAGCACTTCTAGCACATAAAATAAGTGCCCCCATCTTTCCGGGACTGCCTCCTATAAGTAGCACCTTCCCCATATCTCCCTTATAGCTGAATCTGCTAAAAACCCTGTGTAAAGGAGCTATATCCTGAGCTTCGAGAAAGAAAAGAGATGTATCCAGCTTATCATAAGCCTGATCAAGCACTCCAATCTTCAATACCACCAATTCTCCAACAGATTCGGCATGCTCCGGAAGCAGGAGGGAAAGCTTAGGAAATTCAAAACTGATTGTAAAATCAGCTTTCACAGCCGGCTCTTTTGTGATGTCATCTGCAGGAAGGCCTGATGGCACATCCACACTTATTACTGTCCCTCGATACTCATTCAGTTTTTGGATGATTTTAACGGCATCCGGTCTAAGCGGTCCATGTAAACCAACCCCAAGAAATGCATCAATCAATACTCCTTTTTGGGAGAAATCCCAATCCTCAAATTCTATGATTCGAATTGATTCCGGCAGTCCTTTGAAATTCAAAGCTGCATCAGAACTCATTTCATCAACTGACTCAAAACACTTCAGTATAGAAACTGAAAAGGAATGCCCATACAATAGCCTGGCAATAGCCAGACCATCACCCCCATTATTTCCTTTGCCTACTGCGATTTGAATAACTGAATCAGTAGAAAATCCCTGATTCAGAAACCACTTGACAAAAGCTAGTGCTGCTGCTTCCATTAATTCGTGGCTACTTTGGCCTGCCAACTTCACATGTTGGGAATCCAGTTCTTTGATTTGAGCTCCAGATAGAATTTTTTGCATAATTACACGCTTTCAGTATCTAAGTCCTTTTTGGGGATTGTCACTAAAAGTAGGAAACCTAAGCCAACAAGAAAAAATATACCCAAGGAAAGCGCGGAGTTCCTCATACTTCCGGTAAGCTGCTCAATAAAACCATAAGAAAATGTCCCGAGAACAATTGCCAACTTTTCTGTCACATCATAGAAGCTAAAATAGGAAGCATGATCTGTCGTGTTTTTAGGAATCAATTTGGAGAACGTAGATCTGGACAACGACTGTATCCCTCCCATAACCAAGCCGACGACAAATGCAAGCACGAAAAACTCATAAACCGTGTACACATAATATGCTCCGCCGCATATTCCCACCCACACAAGAACCATTATCACCAAACTCAGCTTATTGCCATATTTCTTTGATATAAAAGCAAAGAAATAACTCCCAGCTATCGCTACAATCTGGATAATCAAAATAGTCATGATCAACTGATCTCCCGGCAACCCAAGCTCTTTGTCTCCAAAGGTGGCAGCCAAATACATAACCGTCTGAACTCCCATGGAATAAAAGAAAAAGGATGCCAAAAAGCGATTCATCACCTTAATCTGTTTCACTTCATTCCATACTTTCAGAATCTCACGATAGCCCTGTAGTAAAAATTCTTTTCTGATATTTTTCCCAAAAGGATTCTTGGGAAGAACCCTGAAAGGAATCTGGGAAAAACCAGCCCACCAAAGGCCAGTGACCAAAAAAGAAAATCGTGCAGCCATTCCATCATCGGAGAGCAGGAACCAAGACGGGTACTGAATCATCAGCAAGTTGACCACCAACAGAATCACACTTCCGATGTAACCGAGCGCATAGCCTTTTGCACTGAGCATATCATACTTGTCAGGAGTAGTGATCTCAGGCAGGTAGGCGTTATAGAAAACTATACTCCCGGCATATCCTACACTCGCCAGAATACTAAAACAAATGCCCCATTCCAGATTACTGCCGTCAAAGAAGAATAATGCAATACAGGAAAGAGATCCCATGTAGGCAAAGAACTTCATAAACTGAAGCTTCTTCCCACTGGCATCCGCAATCCCGGAGAGAATCGGTGATATCAACGCAATTATTAAGAAAGAAAAAGAAATCGAATAGGAATATAAAACGGTATTGACGATCTCAAAGCCGAAAAAATCAACCTTGTCATCGGGGCTAAGCCCCTTTGTGACACTGTTGAAATAAACAGGAAAAATAGTAGAGGTAATAACTAAGCTATAAACTGAATTTGCCCAATCATACATCGCCCAGGCATTCTGGACCTTTTTGGCATTTCTAAGGAATGGCAGCATACTATAAAAAAAGCTACCCCGAGTTACGGGGTAGCTTTACTATATCTGTTAGATAGATTTAATTCTGTACTTTTCCTACGGATGCATAAAGTACTCTTCTTGCATCAGCTTCTCTCAACTCCGTCTGAACATCAGAGATAGGACCCATTTTCACATCCTTATCAACCTTCATGGAAATAGTAATTCCACCCCGGTCTGCTTCAGGAAGCAAATCACGCTCTTGGTTTACCCACTGCACAATCTCAGAAGTATTCATCAGGGCATCATTTGCCTGAACTCTAGGTTCAGTACCATGAAGTGCCGTATTCTTAGGCTTTCCAATGAAAATATAAGAAATAAGTGACTTCTTCTGAAGCTTTTGAAGCTGAGTAGCCTGAGGGATCTTCTGCTCAACCAATATCTCCTGATCTCTCAACACAGTCGTAACCATGAAGAAGAAGAGTAGCATAAAGATAATATCCGGTAACGCCGAGGTTGGGATATTTTCCGAAACCTTGTTTTTCTTTCCAAACTTTCCCATATCAACTACCTATTTTATCTGGTTCTGCAATAGAGATAGCCATAGGCATTCCCTCTTTACCTTTGTCAATAAGACTTTGCTCGGCATCACTCTTTCCTGTAAGACTTCTATACTCATCGGTTGAAAGATTCACCCGAGCTGCATAGATATCGAAATAGGCCTTTTTCGCTAAATCAAATATCTCAAGATATTTCTCATAGCTGGTGCCACGGTTTGTCTTAATCGAAACCACAGCTTCACTAGGATCATCTGATGACTCCGGATCTCTTGCAGACAAAGCCTTCAGTGAGGCAGGAAGAGAATTGTAAAGAGCTGCCCCTTCTTCTTTGGGAGCACCAAAATTCAGAAGGAATGCTTTTATTTCTTCATCCAGCCCATCTGAATTATCTCTAAACTCTCCTTCAACCAGCAACTGATCATTTGCATTAAGGAGGATAGTAAAGATATTCCTTTGATTCTTATCAATCTCCGGAGGAGGATTGTTTGGATCTAGCTTCGGAGGGAGAACATTCAAAATCCCCTTATCCGATGCGATCGTGGTGGTGACGAGAAAGAAGATCAGTAGCAGGAAAGCAATATCTGCCATAGATCCTGCATTGACCTCCGTACTCACTCTATTTTTCTTTCTAGCCATATTACTTTATCGCTTTAGTAACTTCTGTCAATACGATACTTGCTAGAGCAACGATTGCCAGAATGTATGTGGTGATGAGCATTCCGCCTACCAACTGGGATCCTGCCGGAGTCAAGTTGAAAGGAGAAGCTTCAAATTTAGGAAGAACTTCATTGCCGGAAATAGAGTAGGCAATAAAGAACAATACAACTATACCAACAATTCCCACGGCAGTTTTGAGCAAGCTTTTTGGATTATCCAAAGACTTGATCAATGGCATTAATATAGCCACTACAGCACCAACTGCGATTAGGATGTAACTTCCGTATAATAAGATGTCATAAGTATCCATAATGTAGTTTTCTTTGAGGTTAACGTTTATAAAAGGTCTAACAAACTTGACGGCTTACTTGCCTGTCAATTTGTGCTTAACCAAGATGTCAACCAATGTGATGGAAGCATCTTCCATGTCATTAACCAAAGAATCAATTTTAGCTACACAATAGTTATAGAACAATTGAAGGATAATCGCAACGATCAAACCTGCAACTGTGGTCAAAAGGGCGATTTTGATACCACCTGCTACTAGAGAAGGAGAGATATCACCTGCTGCTTCGATAGAATCAAATGCACCGATCATACCGATTACAGTACCCATGAAACCCAACATCGGAGCCAATGAGATGAATAGAGAGATCCATACAAGACCTTTTTCCAATCTACCCATTTCTACTGAACCATAAGAAATAATAGACTTCTCCACCATTTCGATTCCTTCTGAGTACCTCATCAATCCTTGAGTAAAGATAGAAGCTACCGGGCCTTTGGTGTTTTTAGTAACATCCTTAGCCGCTTCCACTCCACCTGATTCAAGAGCATCCTCAACTTTGATCAACAATTTCTTTGTGTTGGTCGTAGAAAGATTCAGGGTGATAATTCTTTCTAAAGCTACCGCAAGACCCAAGATCAAACAGATCAATACTGGAGTCATGTAAAGAGGATCACCTTCGATGAATTTCTCCTTCACAACTTGATGGAAGCTTTGCTCCTCTGCGACGATTTCATCATCTACAACTGTGGGAGATGCGGCAGGCTGAACTACTGCCGGTGTTGTTTCTTCTTGTGCTGCAGTGTCTTCTGCCTCTTGTGCGTTAGCAAAAACAGGTGCAAATAGAATGCCTGCAAGCATGAACAAAGTGATTAACTTTCTCATAATGTGGATTTTAAATAGACTTTTGATAAAGGTTAAATGGTTTCTACTCTAGAATCGAGTTTTAAAGTTATCATTTTTTAAATTCAAAAAACAATCGACTCTTTTAGAATTTTGCGAAAAATCAGGCTTATATCTCAGGATTAAGCAAGCTTTTACACGAGCGGACGTATTTCCTTTTACATTAAAAAAGACACGTAACTCCAAAATTCGATGGTAAGGTTCTCATTTTTTCGCAGAAAGAAAAATAATAATATCTCTATCAGCATAGCTTTTTTGTTATTGATCAGAATGAGCTGATTTATTGGTTTTTACGTTTTGAAAGAATATAAGCTTATTCCACATTCTGTCTATAATTAAAGTGCTGAAATTGTAAATTTTAAAGAAAAAATTGAATTCAGGAATTTACATGAATTAACAAAGTTTAATTTTTTACGAGTTTTAATTTTATGTTTTGAGGTCTATTTCAATAAAGAAATTTGTAAAAACAATACGGATGTAGTCTCTTCCCTTAAAAAAATGACATCCAATGATACTGGCTATGACACCGAAATTGGTAAAATTCAATCATAAACTATTACCCATAAAAAAAAGCCAAGGAAGCTTTATCCTTGGCTTTAGAATTCAATTACAGTTCAGGTTATTTCTCAGTCACTACCGTTACAATTGACCTAGCCGGGATAGTGACATCACTCGCTGTCATGTCCACTTCTACCGACTTAAGGTTGTGCTCTTTTGATGTAAAATACAAGCCGGCAATAGAAGAAGGAGTCTCATCTACTGAAAGATCGACTATGAGCTCCTTGATTCCGGAATTTACGAGCACCAGCACCACTTCTTTCTTGTCTTCAGATTGATAAGCGGAAACCAGTAATTCGGGAGACTGTTGCTTTTGATTATTAATTTCCACTGCGATACGCTGATAGCCCGGGCGCACAAACCTGCTGTAATTACCCAAAGCCCAAAGCATTTTGCTTTCGTAGAAATCCCCATCTTCTTTTTCCTTATCGATGTAGACCAGGCCATCTTTGTAGTTATAAGGCGAAATAGCTAGCCACCAGTGCCAAGCACTGGCATTGGACACGGTAAGGTCATTGTGAATCACTCTAGCCATATATAAGGCAGGATCAATCCCGAGGTCTCTCCCACTGCCGTTGATCTCTCCTCCATTATCACCCAGAATACAATATTCGCTCATCCAATAACGCAAGCCATCTACTGTTTTAAGCACCGAATTAAGACTTTCACGCTGCTGTACAGCAGACTCATATGGAGAAGTAGTGAAATAACTATGTGCGGAAATCGTACGACTCAAATGCTTTAAATCCCCAATGAAATCCGGGGATTCCGGGCTGAAAAAATCCGAAATCTGCTTACCTCTCCCCTCCTTATCCGCTTGCTCATAGAGATAATTTATCTTCCCTGCCTCAGCGACATCTATCTTCGTCGCCAAGTTGTTTTTGGCCAACGCCTGATCTACCGCTTTGGCAATCCCCGCTATTTCATTGTTCCGGAAGGGAGTTCCTTCCTGACCTCCGTCCGACCAATCCCACTGAGGTTCGTTGACTGGACTTACATAGTCCACCGGAAGCCCTTTTTCGCCAAGTCCCTTGATCACCTGAGCAAGATACTCGCCAAAGGCCCCATACTCGGATTCCGCTAGATTTGACTTTCCATCATTTGCATATGCCTTTCCGGTCTTGGTCATAGACACAGGAGGGCTATTTGGGAAAACCAGTAATTTCCCCACTCCAAATTCCTGCGCAGCTTTGGCAAACCAGACCTGCCCTGCCTGCTTACTCCAATCATAAGACCCGTCCGGAGTCAAGAAAGACTCAGCTCTCCTCCACTCATCGCGAATACCGCTAGCTTCACCTTGCTCAGCACTGCCCGCACCAACGTTGAACCTCCACAGTGACAACCCTATTCCCTTTGGATTACCATTTGCATCAGACTCATTGCTAAAGAGCAGCTCGGCAATAGCATTTTTCTTTTGATCTGGCCAAAGTCCTACAAACTGGCCTGACCAAGCATCTGAAGCACCGAAATGCTCAATCACTTGATAAGTCCGGTTGCGTATTACATTTATCTTTACTGTATCCCCGGAAGCTGTAGACGTTTGTTTTTCTTGACCTGAGCTCTGACAGGCATAGAGAAGTGTACTAGTTAAAAAAAGAAAAGCCTTAAAAAAGAATCTTCCTTCTATCATTTTTCTACTTATCATAGTTATAAGGATTAAAAAAAAGAGACTGTCTCATAATTAGGTTCTCTTGTCAGGTTGAGCAGCCAGTCTGCCGAAGGCATGGAAGTCGAAGCCTTTTATGTGCTAATTAAGCCCATTTCGACTTCGCGCCAAGGCGAGGCAAGCTGCTCAATGTGACAATCATGAGTTATGAGACAGTCTCTTTAGAAATTCTAATACCCTGGATTTTGCTCCAGCTGGTTATTTGAGGCTAATATTTCGGATCTTGGGATCGGCAGCCAGTAATTCTGTGGCTGGAACATTTTACCGTTCAAAGAAACCTTTCTACTGTAAGTTAGGCTACCGTCACTTCCTTTCACAATTTCAATCCCATATGCAGGAGTATTCTCTACCTCATCGGCAGTCATCCATCTGCGTACATCATAGTAGCGATGCTCCTCAAAAGCCAGTTCGATTCTACGCTCATGATGAATTCTTTCTCTCATCTCATCCTGACCAAGTCCGGCCGGCAAAGGTGGCATTTCTACGCCTGCTCTATTTCTAATGGAGTTTATGGCATCATATACACTTGCATCCGGGCCTACCGCTTCATTCTGAGCCTCTGCATAATTCAACAAGATCTCCGCGTAGCGGAAATATATCCAGTTTTGAGTTCCTGCCACTTCCCATGGATTTTGTATAGGCAGATCTTCATCGATGAATTTCCTTAAATAATACCCAGTCTTGCTGGTATTCCAGTTGGAATTCCCACCCTGACTATCTTCTCCATTGGGTAGAAAAGTCTCTACATTTCTACCTCTATATGGAGCACCGTTGAAAAGAATACTTTCATAAAATCTAGGATCTCTATTTGCATACGGAGCACTTGCCTGCTCTTCATTATCCCAGCTGAACGGCGTCCCGTCCATCATTTCGTAATCATCAATCAGGTTCTGAAGCGGCACATTTCCTCCCCAGCCATCATATCCATTAGGACCGTTTGCAATCTCCAGGGCTGTATGCCGTGCATTGATATTATAATATCTGGCAAAAATAATTTCCGAGTTACTCTGTGGTGTCAAAAACAATTCCCCATAACCACTTTGATAAAGGCTGTATTGTCCCAAATCCATCACTGCCTGTGCAGCTTGAGCGGCTTCCTGCCATTTCTGCATGTCACTGCCTCCATCATTATAAAGGGGACTTGCTGCGTATAGCAATAAGCGCGACTTCAATGCCATTGCAGCGCCTTTTGTAGCCCTGCCTTCTAGCCAGCTACCACTGTTTGTCTGAGGCAAAACTGCCGCAGATTCATTCAATTGCTGAATGACATAAGCAATGGCTTCCTCTTTTGGGATCCTTACGTAATAAGACGGATCATTGAAGTCATCTCCCAATTGGGCTACATTATCTCCCATAAAGACTACATCTCCGTAATTTTTGATTAGGTCAAAGTAGCGGAAGGCTCTGATAAACTTCAGCTCAGCAATCAGCAGATCCTTACCGGACTGGCTCATTTCAAGCTCGCCTATGTTTGCCAAAGCATAATTACACTCTCTGATACTTCTATAAGATCTCCCCCAGAACGTACCCGCTATTCCTGTATTCTGTGGAGAAAGCTGGCCTTGCTGGATAAACCAGGTATTGTCATCATTGTTATAAATAGACTCATCTGTGAGCGAGCTCCACATGGCGTACTCAAAACCACGCCCAAAGCCGGGCAGGTTTCCGTCCCCCTCTTTATCTGTCAATCTTACCCCTAAGTATCTATTGATCACATAAGCCTCAAACAGTATAGAATCTGAAAGAATGGACGCATCAGACACCCGGTCTGTGGGCACCACATCCAGAAAATCTTCTCGACAGCCAACCAGCAAAAATCCGATCAGCGCAAGCCCCATCAAGGGTTTGAAAATAGTTTTATTAGTCATTTTGGTCGGGTTTAGAATTGAATGTTTACACCAAGGTTGATGATTTTCTGCTGCGGGTAGAACTGTCCGCTTTCGCTGGATCCTTCAGGATCAAAATCTTTCACACCTGTAAGCGTGAATAGATTGAAGGCATTTGCATAAATCTTCAAGCTACTGATTGACAGCTTTTCCAATATTGGCTGCGGCACATTGTAACCAATCTGTATATTCTTCAATCGGACAAAAGTGGCGTCGTTTAACCAGAAATTATTACGATACAATCCACCACTCACCGCAGAAGAAGCACGTTCGCTCACTCTTGGGTGAGTTCCTTCCGGGGTATCAGGAGAATACCTGTTGTCTGCCCAGCTACTGTAAAAGTTGCCTACAGTACCGGACTCAGGCAATACATACTGATTAACCTGCGACTGCCCTGAAATAACTGCTGCAAAATCCCAGTTTTTCCATGCCGCATTCAGGGTCATACCAAAGGTGATCTGCGGAATATTACCATATTTTGTTCTGATCATATCATCCGCGTTTATTACGCCGTCACCGTTGAAATCCTCGTAAATCAAGTCACCGACCATTGCTCCGGGTACATGCGGGGTGCTGTCCAACTGCTCTTGACTTCTGAAAATCCCGATCGCATTGTATAGCAAATAAGTATTCATCGGATTGCCCGTCTGACGCTGATAATCCAATACACCCGGGGCTTCGTCTATGTAAACTATCTCATTCTTGGCATAGGTAAAGTTACCCGAGACTCCGAAGCTGAAGTTTCCGTGATGCTGATAACCTACGGTAGATTCAAAACCATGGCTTTTCACTTCCCCGATATTTTCCGCAGGAACCAATGATTGATAATCATCACTTCCATCATCATGTGGATTTACGATACCGGATGAACCCGGAATAGAGGCATTTCTTGTGGTCAGGATCTTGCTTCGGTCCTGTCTGAAATAGATAAATTCAGTAGTGAATTTCTTCAGCCAGATTGCATTAAAGCCTATATCGGTCTTTGTTGCCACTTCCCAAGTAATATTTGGGTTAGCAAGGCGGGTAAGATCTATACCTGTATGCACCACATCCCCCAATACATAGCGATTGTTGAAGGAATAATTATCAAAATACTGGAACTGACCTACATTGTCATTCCCCAGCTTTCCATAGGAAGCTCTGAACTTGAGATCATCAAAGAAGCCCACCTTATCTCTAAACCAGCTTTCTTCCGAGATTCTATAGCCTACAGAAAGGGAAGGAAAATATCCGTACCTGCTATCTGCCGGGAAGTTGGACGAGCCGTCCACTCTCATCTGAAACTCCGCCAGGTACTTCTCATTATAGTTGTACGCCAGTTTACTTAAGTAACTTTTTCTGGTGTAGTTATAGCTACTGCCCCAGTTATCGTAATCCGATGCGGCTGCTCCACCCTGTGAAAGCTCGGGAGTTTCGGCAGTAGGAAAATGAAGTCTTGAAGCCCCCATTCTATGAGTTCTGTTTTCACTCTGCTCGTATCCTACAAAAGCATCAAAGAAGTGATCCCCAACATATCGTCTAAAGTTCAGTCTGATATTGGACACCATCATGGATTGAGAATAATGATGCTCAGAAAGTGTAGGCTGCTGATCCGGTCCTCCACCTACTACGATAGGATTATAAGAATCGGCGGTACGGTTATAATTATACAGCGTATATGGCTTACTGAAGTTTCTGGATCGTTCTGAGCTTTCATCTACTGAGAAAAAACCTTCAGCTGAAAGTCCATCCAAGAATCCAAACTCATATTTACCCCTAAGAATCCCATTGAATACATAGGTAGGAATTTGATTCAAGCCACCTTGATCCGTAGCCATGATGACAGGGTTGGAATTCTCAATCCCTGAAGATGGAAGTCCGTTTGGATAGACAGCCGCCACAGTTGGGTAAGCTCTATATATCGACCGGAAAATATCTCCTGCCCCGGATGTTGGGAATTGTCTATCCTCTTTTCTGCCTGATAGAGACAAGCCGACGGTGAATCTCTCGGTGATGTCTGCATCCACATTGGACCTAAAACTGTACTGGTCATAGCGTGTCGCACCGTCTTTATACAATCCGTCCTGACCTGTTTTACCCAAAGACAAGAAGTAAGTCACATTGTCCGAACCACCTCTGATGCTCAGGTCGTGCTGACTTTGCAGCGCGGTATTGTTCAGCGCAGCCGCCGCCCAGTCTGTATTTGGGTAATTAATCGGATCGGATCCATTTTGAAACAGGTTCAGCTCATCATTACTATATATCTGATTCATTCCTCCCTGAGGATTGTTATAATAGGCTATTTCATTTCTGATCTGTCCATAAGTGGATGAATTAGCCATATCCGGCAATCTTGTCGGGGAAGAGAATCCTTGATTGAAGCTGTAAGAAATCACCGGCTTGCCTGATTTGCCGCGCTTTGTAGTCACCAAGATCACACCGTTTGCAGCCCTGGAACCATAGATTGCAGCTGATGCATCCTTCAAGACTGAAATACTTTCAATATCATTGGGATTCAAGCGCTCCAGACCGCCTATTTGCCCGGGCACCCCATCTACTACTACCAGCACATCATTATTCCCTGTGGTAGCAAGGCCTCTGATACTGATCGTAGATCCATCGTATCCGGGCTCACCGCCTCTGTTATTGGCGATAAGTCCTGAAAACCTACCGGAAAGTGAGTTTGAAATGTTTGGCTGGGGACTGTTCTGAATATCTCTTCCCTCCACTTGAGATACAGAACCCGTAAGAGTAGCTTTCTTCTGCTCTCCATACCCTACGACGACTACCTCATTGAGGGATTGCTCGTCCGGTACCAGTTGTACCGTAATAGTACTCTCTCCGCTTTGGATCACACGCTCAAGTGTAGCGTAGCCTATGAAGGAGATACTTAACGTAGCATTTTCAGTAGGGGCAAATGACAACGTGAAATTGCCATCCAAATCTGTCACGGCACCTGTAGTAGTGCCTTTCAATAAAACGGATGCTCCCGGGAGCCCCGTTCCGGTTTCGTCAAGTACTTGACCGGAGATTTTTTGTTGACCAAATACATCGGGCACACTGCACATCATTAGTAGTATAAATGACATACAATACAGCCATGCCTTGGCTGGTAATTGTGTTAGCATGTTTTTTTAGGTTTGTTGTTAACTATAGATAAGGCCAGTGACCCGGTGAAAAAAACCACTTAGTCACTGCTACAATATTCAAAAAAACACAGGTGGGGCTAGGGACATAAATCAGCAATTTATGGGGCATAAAACGGGCAAAAGGTGGCCATTTAGAATATTATTGGTTTTATTCGATACATTTTTCGTGATTGTGAGCTGATGAGACCCCTAGTAATAACCTTCCTGCTTCTCAGCATTTCCCTAATGGGAAATGCACAAAAACCTGATTCGAGATCTGTATTTGCAGATCAAAATCACCTTACCTTTTACCTACTTGATGTAGAAAATGGATTATCCAACAACTACATCAATCACATTGAGCAGGATTCCCTTGGGTTCATATGGATAGCCACCATAGATGGACTTAACCGCTACGACGGACATGATTTTCATATCTATAGAAAAAGCAACCTCAATCCCCACACAGGACCGGCGGCCAATTATATTGAGCATTTGGAAATCGGCGAAGATCAAAAGCTTTTACTTGCTACTTATAAAGGAGTAAGCGAATATGATCCTAAGGTGGATTCTTTCAGCCATTTCAAAGGTTCTGCCCAAAATTCAATCAGCTATATAATCAATCACCAAAATGACAGGCAAATCATTGCCAATTATGAAGGTGGAGTCGCCATCACAAAGGGAGACAGTGTTGTTGCATTCTTTCTCCATTCTCCCAAGGACCCCAACTCCCTTTCGTCCTCGCGCATTTCTTCTTTGTCCTTACAAGGCGACTCAGTACTGTGGGTGGGGCATTTTGACAAAGGACTGGATAAAATAGAGTTGAAGACAAAAACAGTCAAAACGATAGCGCATACAAATCCGACTTTCCCTGAAACAATTAATTCCCTCTACACAGATGAAACAGGAAATCTATGGGTAGGTTCAAATGATGGAATCCGCATCATTACCACAAATGCCGATACCTTACAAATCAAAGCTGCCGAACTTCCTCAAGAGGGATTGAGCGACGGGAATGTACTTTGCTTCGAAAAAGATCCTGCGGGCAATCTCTGGATTGGAACCCGAAACGGTGGATTGAACATTCTGAATTCTTCGCAGTTTCTTAAAAACCAAACGTTACAACTCAAGTGGTTTTTGCCTGAGCAGGATGGATCAAGTGTATTTAATAGGACCGTATCTTCTCTGAAACTCGCAGATGACGGCCGTATGTGGATAGGGACCAGCACCGGGCTGAATTTTGTGAATCCTTCAGGAGATCCTGTAAAGCTTGTCACCCGAAATCTATCCAAAGAACAAACAATTTCCCACGACAGAATCGGCTCAATTGCCGAAAGCAAAGATGGAAGTATCTGGATAGGAACCGACGGAGGCGGATTGGATCATTATTTCCCCCAAACTGAAAGAATCCAACATTTCGAACATGATCCCGGCGATCCCCAAAGCCTCTCGAACAACTACATCATTTCCCTTCTAGAGGACAGCAAACGCAATCTATGGGTAGGGACTTATCAGGGAGGACTGAATTTATTAAATACTTCCACAGGCAGCAGCAAACATTACCTTCAGGAAAGCCAGGAAAAAGGCAATGATGTCCGGGTCATATTCGAAGGTAAAAATGGACAAATCTGGGTGGGTACTAATCGGGGAGGACTGTATCGCTACCATCCTCCCATAGACAATTTTGACTATGTCAAGTTACTTGGCAAAATAGACATCCGCGATATTGCGGAGGATGAGTTGGGTAATCTCTGGCTGGCAACTTACGGTGATGGGATTATCAGATACAATTACCTCACTGGAGAGCAGGAGCTTTTCAACGAAAAAACCATTCCCGGATTCCCTGTGGAAGTAGTCTTTGCCATAGAAATCCTCGACAATGGAGACGTACTGGCAGGAAGCAGGTATGAGGGGCTGATCAGGTTAAATCCCCAAAGCAAAACGTTCACACTCTTTACTGATGAAAATGGGTTGAGCAACAATTCAATCAACAGCCTCGCAAAGGGCAAAGACGGGAAAATATGGCTGGGCACCTATCGTGGCATCAGCTATTTCAACCCCAAAACAAATACTGTCGGCAATCTCAATTCGATCAATAATATACAGCTCAGCGAATTCAATATCGGTGCGTCGTTAGTCACAGCTTCAGGAGATGTCTATCTGGGAGGAAATAAAGGAATCAATGTATTCAATCCCGAAACCTTAGAAAATGAATCGGTAAGCTACCCGCTTATTTTTACTGATTTAAGGCTAATGAACAAAAAGGTCACAGTAAACTCCAATGCCGGGGACTTTCACTTGGAGTACAGTCTCCCCTACCTCAATCAACTCAATCTTACCCATAAGCAGAGTTTGATTTCTCTGGACTTTGTAGCACTGAAATTCCCTCTGGGAAAGGACATAGACTATGCCTACAAACTTGAGCCATTTCATAGCCAATGGATAGAAACCAACCAAACCGGCACCGTCAATCTCAGTAATATTCCCCCAGGAAATTACACACTGAAAGTCAAAGCCATCTCCGGGACTACAGCCATCTCCGAAAATCAACTAGACATCATCATCTCGCCTCCTTTCTGGAAAACCTGGCCCGCTTACCTACTTTATTTTATCCTGATCGTCACAATAACCGGTGCGGGGATGAGGTATTACGCAGAAAGGTTAAAGCTCAAAAACTCTCTCCTTTTCGAGAAAAAACAACGAATCTTGGAGCATGAGCTCAATGAAGAGCGTGTTCAGTTTTTCACAGGATTTTCCCATGAGCTGAAAACTCCCTTGACCCTAATCCTAGCACCATTGGATGACCTCCTTCTGGAAATCAAAAACTCAAAGCAACTTAAAGGGCTGAAATTAATCCAAAAGAATGCAAAGTATCTGCACGAGATGATCTCCAAACTGCTGGAGTTTAGAAATGCCGAGCTTAATGTCAACGAGTTGAATCTAAAGTCCCAGCCAATCGTCAAACCTATTAAACAGTGGGTGGAGCAATATCAGCCTCTGGCAAAACACAAGGGGATCAAACTCAAAAGTCAATTACCAAAAGCCGACTTTATCGCTGAGGTGGATCTACAAAAGCTTCATATTATTTTCAATAACCTTGTATCGAATGCACTTAAGTATTGTAGGGAAAAAGATCAAATCATAGTTTCGCTGGAAGAAAAGGAAAGTGATTTTGAGCTAGTAGTAAGCGACAATGGCCCCGGGATTGCTTATGAGGATCAAAGCAGGATTTTCAACTGGTACTATCAGAGTGGGGAAAATGCCAAAGAGCAAGGTGATGGGATAGGACTGGCATTGACCAAAAGACTGGTAGAAGATCACCGAGGCAAGATTGACGTAATCAGCGATCCGGGAAATGGCTGTACTTTCTCCATTTTAATTCCAAAAAAAGCCAATGCTCTCAAGGCATTTTTGCCCGAAAGCCTCCGCAGTGAAGAATGGATGCCCGAGCTGGATCACGCACAACCGGAATCTACTGTCAACTTCGATCTCAAAGAGACCAAGGAAGTTCTTCTCATTATAGATGATAATCCTCAGATTCTTGAATACCTGAACAACTCACTCAGTGGGGATTACGATCTGATTTTCGCCAAAAATGGCCAGGAAGGATTTGAGAAAGCGATTCAGTTTATTCCTGATCTGATTATCTCAGATGTCATGATGCCAGAGAAAAACGGCATTGATTTATGTGGGATTTTAAAAGAAAATCACGGCACCACCCATATTCCGGTGATTTTACTTTCTGCCAAAGACAGCACAGATAGCATCACTTCAGGCTTTGGAAAAGGCGCCGACGATTACATTACCAAGCCTTTTAAGGGAGAAATTCTAAAATCAAGAATAAGAAACCTGCTGGATGCAAAAATTCGGATGCGCTCCTATTATCTGGGCAAAAGCACTCAAACCGCCGAACTGACCTCTTCCGAAAAAAGTGCCATCAGCAAGGAAAAATCATTTTTGAAGGAGCTGGAAGGGCACATCTTGGCAGGAATCTCCCTGCAGACAACCGATGTGGACACCATCTCCCAAGCGATGGGAATGAGCAGAACTTCACTTTTCAGAAAACTGAAAGCACTTACCGGCCAAAACATCAACCAATACATACGTACCATCAAAGTAGTAAAGGCAGCGTCACTGATAAAAGAAGAGAATCTGGGTGTGGCCCAAGCAGCCTATGAAGTAGGTTTCACCAGCACTAAACATTTCCGAAAGCTGTTTAAAGAACAATTCGGCTACCTTCCTTCAGAGGTGAATGAGGCAGAAAAAGAGTAGAAAGAACGTCATTTCAGAACTCCCTTTTATAAAAATAAAAAGGGAAGCCAAATTCTGCAGATGATTCGTATACCTTAAAACCAAAGCTTTCATACCATTTAAAATTTACGTCAGTGGAAGTTTCCAAGCGCACAGGCAGGTTTTGTTCTTTTGCCAAATTAAGAACAAAAGTCAAAGCATCCGATCCTTCCCCTCTACCCTGAAATTCCGGTGTGACACCAATAAACCAGAGGTATAAAAACACATGCTCAGGTTGCTTTTTTTCAATGACCCGCTCTCTTTTTAAAACCTTGGGTATTCTGGACAGACCCATTCCCAAGAGTGCCAGCTTCAAATCCAAAAACCAAAGCTTTAGTGGTTTATTCTTACGTTCTGAATACTTAAGCAGTACACAGGAATTGCCAGAGTCGGAAATGAAAACCTCCCCATTTTCCAAACAATTTTCTAAGCTGTATTCCATTAATATCCGTCTAGATTTTGCGGATTTGCCAACTACAAAGTCAATGGATTTATTTCTTTCAAATGAATCAACCAAAATATTAATTATTTTTTCCTTGTCTTCTTTTCTATATTTTTTCATTCTGGTTTCTGGTTTAATTAAACCGAGTTGAGAGGTTTATGCCTCCTTTGATTGCTACGGAAACGGAGCTCTCATAGGCAAGTATCGTTTCTAGGGGGCTAAATTCCAACAGGAATTTGTATTACAAAAACACAACTTGCAAAGACAACGCGGAAGACACCATCCCCGCACAAAATCAACACCTGTCTGAACAATTATCCAAAAGCAACCACTAAGTCAGTAGAACTATTTCGGCAAGCAAATACAACAATTCGGAAGAAATTCTCTCTTTATCCTTTACAAATCCAAGCAAAATCGCTACTGATCAAAAAAATCCCGCTGCCAACTAACTCCCTTCAACTCTTTTTTGACCAGAATTCGGGAATTCTTAGGTGAAATTTTAAATTTAGCTTTAATAATGGAAAACCAAATCGAAATATACCAAGCTACTAATGGCCAAACCCGAATAGAGGTAAAGTTTGAGCAGGAAACAGTTTGGCTTTCGCAAGAACAACTTGTTGAACTCTTTCAAAGAGATCAATCCGTTATCTCAAGACACATTAGAAAAATTTTTAAGGAAGGTGAATTGGACGAAAGAAGCAATATGCAAAAAATGCATATTGCTTCTTCAGATAAACCCGTTGCATTTTATAATCTTGCGGTAATTATATCAGTTGGCTATCGGGTCAAATCTTCACTAAATCACAGAACAATATCCAAGATCCAGCAAAACTGCTTTGTGTGGTTCGTACTTCTCTAACCCTACGAATGTGCGAGAATCCAAAAGGATGAAAACCTCCATAAGATCGGATATTCTAAAATTTCGATAGAAGAACGGATTAAAAATGCGGTCAAAGAGCCAACCTACTTAATGGCTGAGGTGGAATATATCGCAGGATGGAAATGCTATAATATGAACACCCAGAAATTCGAACAACTGATCCATAATTTCTTCGGTTCTTCCTGCCTTAACATTGACGTGTTTGACGAAAAGGGGAAAAGATTTACTCCGAGAGAATGGTTTATTGCTCCATATGAAGTGATAGAGCAGGTGATCGGGTTAATTATTAGTGGAGAGGTGGTGAAGTACCGCTATGATGGAGACGAGGAGAGGATTGTGGGGAGGTAAAATTTAATTGAAACGCATTATGAGTCTAACAATTGAAGAATTTGATGATTACTTAGAGAATTGGAGAATCGAAATATCTCGTGCTTGTGGCAAAAATGTTTCAAGAGAAAAAATATTTGATGCGTTATTCATGATTTTGGGTGACAAATATAGTCTTGAGCATCCTTTAGATTTGTGGGATATTGATATCAAATTTGAGAGCGGGTTGAAGTATTTAAAGGAATTTGATTTCACATCTTTTGATCATCAATTTGAAATAGATCTGAGTTTTGATCGTGATATGCTTTTTTCAACTAAAGCTAAGTTTAAAGCAGCTGGATTTGTTCTCCATATCCATAGATATGATCAGGATCCTTTTCCATCAAATCCACATGCTCATATTGTAGATCAGAATATCAAAATTGATTTATCAAATGGAAATTGCTATCGATCTAGAACTTTCATCAAAACAATCAAAAAGAAAGAGTTACTAGAGATTCGAAAGAAGGCAGAAGCCTTAAACATTGAAGTTCCTCATTTGAATATTTCCTCATAGATAAATAAAAGTACCTTTCTAAAGCCAAGATCAGAATATGGAATCAATGCTCGAAACTTTAACAAAACCTGAAAATCCTAATTTCTGGACAGCCGTAGGAGTTGTAGTTACTGCTCTAGTAGCAATTGGGGGGGGGCTTTTTGGTTGGATTTTTATGAACCTACTCAATAATAGGGTTTCTAAAACATCAAAGATCCTCATTCAAGCAATGACAGAGATTTTTCTCGAATGGGTAAAAGTTTATAATAAAAGTGAAGCTGTTGAAGATGAGAACATCAGAATATGGATTTCGGAAAAGGGCGGTGCTATTCTGACCAGTCGATCTTACATGGTTTTTAAGAGGTTCTTGAAAGAACTGAAAAAGTTAGGATATAGGGAATTAACGACTCCTGATGAAAATACTTATAAAGTATGGATCACTAAAAGTGACTCTAGAACAACATATGAGCGAATAGAATAGTAAAATGTCAAATAAACAACTTTGCTGGTCTCGATATATTCGTTGAGAAGTCAGCTTTAAATAGGAAATACTAGTTTCATTTTAAAAATTGCCATGACGAAAAATGCCACCCCAACTGATACTAAGATGTTTGATAAATATTGCTTCGTAATTACTCCAATTGGGGTCTCAAATTCTGAAATATGGAATAAAACAAATGGCTTAATTCATTCTGTTATAATGCCTGTTTTTAAAGAGTTCGGATTTACCGTTGAAGCATCTCACAACATTAATTCAAGTGGCTCAATTACTGATCAAATTATTGAGAGGTTACTAGAGTCAAAAATTGTAGTAGCTAACCTGACGGGACTTAACCCGAATGTAATGTATGAGCTTGCAGTCCGTCATGCTAAAAAACTTCCTGTTATTACATTAGCTGAGAGCGGCACTATTTTACCATTTGACATAATGACTGAAAGAACAATTTTTTATGATGATACTATGAAAGGCGCAGAAGAATTGAAACCCAAGTTGAAGGCCGCTTATGAAAATATTGATCCTAACCAAGACAATCCTATTTACAGAGGAGTAAGGGCTTTAATTATGAAGGAGGTCGAAAAATCACCATATGAATCATACTTAATGGATAAAATGGACCAAATTTCAAATCAACTAATAAGCTTAAATAATATCTCTAAAAGAGAAGAGAATTTTAAAAACTCAAATGGATGGCAATATGATATAATTCTCACAGGCAGAAGATTGGAGCAAGATGATAAAGCGTCAATTTTGGAATTAGCAAACACCTACAAAATTGGAAGTAAATACGGAAATACTTATCCAAATGCCTCATTAGTCTTCACTACACCCAATATTGAGGATGCAGGGATTTTAAAAAATGAAATTGCAGGGCTGCGATTAGCTGGGCTTGAAATACAAGTGAGACGAATTGGCTGATTTGATCCATTTGAACTCTCTTTAAGTAGAATACCGATTATCCTTCATTTTCCAGATTTTTGAAACTATTCTGGTGATGGTCGTCTTAAAATCTATCCAATAAAAAAGCAAAAGAGAATTTTAAAAATGATAGGCTAAAATTACAAAGAAGCACTGCAAATGGAAGCTGGGGAAATCAAATTCAAAGCTTTACCGCTCATTTTGTGAGATGGGGAAAGAGATAGATTTAGAGGAAAGCTCTGATTGGGGAGATAAAAAAGGTGATCCACCCATAGCTTGTTGAGCAGTATCAATAATAGACTGATCCTCAAAATCGCTACTGATTTCGCTACTGATTCAAAATAAAAAACCCTAACTATCAATAAATCAGATAGTTAGGGTTTTATCCTGTAGAGAGGAAGGGATTCGAACCTTTTTTATTGATTTAAATAATTGTTGATTCAATAAGTATCTTTAGGTAACTATGAATAGGATTTATAAAATGTAGAGCAAGATAAATCAATCGGAATAAAATAAATATGCACCCCAAATAACACCCCATTTATTTTTTACTTACCTTAGTTTCATCTTAAAAGGGGAAAAGATGGCAAAACTTACTATTAGGTTCGAGATCCGCACGGATAAACTGAACCAAGGAGGCAAAGCACCGATTTCATGTATGGTGTCAATTTCACAACAGAGAAAACGGATTGCTACTGAATTAAGCACTCATCCAGCCAACTGGGACAAATCCAATCAGAAAGCCATTTACAGAAGCAAAAAGGAGTTTTTTAAAATTTCCGGATCAAACATGCCATCTGCCTTTTTAATGGAATCCGACATTGACCGGATAAATGGACTTTTGGAAAAAATCAGGTCAAGGCTGAATTTTATCGAAGACGGATTTAGGATAAGCGATAAGCCCTACACAGCGGAGGATATTCTTTCAAAGTATCAAGAAAGCCAGCCATCAACCGGCACAAAGGCGATTGAAAAACCGAAGTATGTAATCCAAACAGTTACAAACTTCATCGACACATACATAGAGAGAAACAAAGCAAGTAGGGCAAAACGAAGCTTAGGGGTCTATTCACAATTGAAAAAGCATTTAGAGGACTTCGAAGCATGGTCTAACATTAAGGTGACGTTTGACAGGATTGGACTTTCCCTTTTCGAAGAATTTCAAAACTACCTTATCGAGCATAAGACATCATTGAACAATATCACGATTGCAAAGCAACTCAGTACACTCAAAACACTTTTAGGCTATGCTAGAAAGCATGGATTTGAAATAAACCAATCATACAGAGACTTCACAATTAAGAGACAGAAACTAGAAGTAATCACCCTGTCTGAAGGAGAATACAGAACATTAAAAGCAGCTGACTTGAAAGGTGTAAGCAGACATGAAAAGGCTAGGGATATTTTCATTTTTCTTTGTGCTACCAGTATGCGTTTTTCGGATTATGATCAATTCAAACGAGAACATATCAAAGGAAGCACAATTCAGCTGACAATGAAGAAGGGCAGTAAGCCATGGGAAATTCCATTGAACCCAGATTCTCTTTCGATTCTGGACAAGTACCGTGAACTGGCTGAACCATTACCGAAAATATCTAATCCAAAACTATCTAAATACATCAAGGAGGTTTGCCAGGTTGCAGGGATCGATGAATCGATTGAAATAGTCCGGTACAAAGGTGCTGAACCTATTCGTAACGTATATCCCAAACATCAGCTTGTATCAGCCCATACTGGCAGAAAAACGTTCTGCACATTGTCTTTGGAACGTGGGGCATCCGTGGAAACAGTCATGAAGTGGTCAGGCCATGAGTCATACGCCAGCTTCAAACGATATGTGAATCTGAGCAGAGTACACAGCATAAGCGAAATGGAGCGAGTATGGGGCAAAACAGAGATTATGAAAACAGGTTAAAACCTAACAAAACCTAACTTTCAATATTGACAATTGTTAATCTAGGAAGAGCGAAAACTGGTCAAAACACCACATTTACAGCTGACAAAAGCTGACATCAGAACTTTACAAAACGCAACATTTGAACTACACAAAACTTCACATCTAAACACTAAAATCATGATCGAAATCAAACTCAAATTCTCGGACACAGCTGGAGCATTGTTTGCAATCAAAAATCTTTCTGATGCGCAATCGGAAGTTGCTGAATCAATGCAGACAAACGGATACAGTTCGGATAAGGCATTTTCTATCACAACCTTGTCCGAAATAATCAGTCAAGCTGCAGATCAATTGGCCTGTGACGAAATGGATCGTCAAGTCAAATCAATTGTGGAGGAATAGACTTTTGCATTGATTACTTAAACCATCCCAAATGTTGTCAAAAATCGACATTTTGCAGATGGTTTTCAGTTGATCAATGTTTACAAACGTTGACATTGATCAACTGTCAATCAATTCTTTGAGCTTGACAAAACTTGACTTTTAAACTGAAATCGAATCAACTCTTTGGGGAAAGACAATGGAAAACAGTAACGGATACCCTTACAACTTTAACCTTCTGAAAATTGAAGAAATGGTCAAATTCTTTTTGGAGAAAAACCAGCCTAAAAAAGCATTGACTGAACTCGACCTGATCGAGGATTCGTACTTTAAGAACCGGGACGAAATCGACCGCAATAGGCCAGAAAATGAGCATTTGATGGGGTATTCCATTGCAGGATTAGGGATTGAGTGTGACGATCCTACCAAAGTCGTGGACTTTTTCCATTTCAAGTTACGTGAGATAATACGAAAGGTGACAAGTGGGATTGATTATGGTGAGTCGGAAGCCTCAAATTCAAATAGTTACAGGGAAGGAGCGACAATTGACAAACTAGCACTTCTACTATTTTTCGAGCGCAGAAAGAGTTACAATCATGATTTTGATAAAATTGCTCGTGAATACGGCTATAAAAACGGCAATAAGCTGAAAAAAACCTTTTCACTTTTCACTGACCTGATAAGGCGAAACGGAAACTGCAAGGAATTAGAGTCCCAAGTTCAGAAACTAAACCGAATTGATGAATACAAATGGGCAATTAAGCACCTATCGGAAGACAAGAAACAGAGTGCAATAGATGAAATGAAAATTCTAGAATCACGGCTGACGGTAGAAGAATGATTTTTTGGAACTGGTTCGAACCGGTTCCATACTTACAACCTGAATAACCTTTCTGCAACATTAAACAATTGCAGAAATGAACATTCAAAATCCATTCGCAATCCTCGATGCACGGCTAGCAAACATTGAAGGATTATTGATCGACCTCAAACATCCTGATGCGATCAACTTAGAAAATCAACCAAAATCAATTCTTGACACTGACCAGCTAATGGCGAAGCTGGGTATCACACGTCCAACGCTTTCAAAGTGGAGGAAAGAAGGTCGTATTCCATTTATTCAAGTGGGATCCGTTGTCCGGTATGACCTGGACAAAGTATTGGAGGCTCTGGAAAGCAAAAAGCGAAGATCCAGATGAAACTATTCAATCAGACCTCCGCTAAAGTCTCTTTGGGGAAAAGACAAACCGAAGATACGGATATTTTCAATCCAGTCAACTATCGAGCAATTGGAATAGGTAATTGGTACAAACAGGATTTAGAGCACTATGAACAGCCTTCATTTCCTGTAGGATCAATCCCGGTTCAGTTACAATTGGATCATTGTTTAAAAGCGAAAATCCATGCTGATTTCCTACTCACATTTCAGAATAATGCCGGGTACATGAAGGCATTGACAGGGATCAGAAAAACAATCATGCAGGGTTGGTATTATGGAGATTTGAAATCATTTGCAGACGGCCAGACAATCACAAGTCTTGTATTGATTCAGTTCAGCCCTGACAGGTCTATGTTCAGGCTGTACATGTTTAAATCATACTATCCGGAAGGAAGCAAGCGGATCAACACTATCACAAAGGTGATTCAGGAACTCAACATCACCGGCAATCCTCCTAAACAGGTATTGCAAACAATCAATCAAAGAAGGGAAATCAGGAAACAGGAAACAGTCAGTCAATCTTTCAAAAAAACCAACTGATTCAATGAAACTACCATCAATACAATGGGATCGAAATTCCGCTGAAGCACCACTTAAGCAACTTGTGCGCCTAGTCGAACAGAAACAATATCAAGACAGGCCGTCAATTCCTCCACACGCAAAGAAGAAACCCGTATTCAGGGAGAACAACGCAAACGAATTAACCAAGTCTATCATTGCCTTTTTTGAGGTGATTGGAGGACATGCAGAGCGCATCAACAGTATGGGCAGGCAATTGATTCGGGACGGAAAGCCAGTATGGGTCAAAGGAGCCGGAACGGATGGCACGGCAGACATTTCTGCTACATGGGCAGGTCGAAGCATCAAAATAGAAGTGAAGGCGACAAAGGGCGAAAAACAAAGCGATAAGCAAAAGCAGTATCAGGAACGGATTGAACAGGCTGGAGGGATTTATCTCATTGCACGAAATATGGATGGGTTTATATACATGTTTTTCAAAGCAGTGGAGGTGCGAAGTAATGAAGGATAAGGACAGATTCCTTGATTTTCCAATAGCTTTATTGAAAGGATTCTTGGAAAACCACAACAAATGTCTTGAAAACATCTATTGTTATGCCGTATTCAAGATGGTGTATTCTGAAGAGGCAGTATTCGAGGATATAGAAGAATTTGTCGAATCATACCAGCATAATCACTATGTGGATTGGACAGAACACGTAGAAGTGAGAGGTGAACAATTGTACAATTCGTTTGTATCTGTAAAGCATGTGTGGACAGGCATCCACATAAACACTTTCATGATGTTCTTCCTTAAAGACAGGTCAGAGGCTGATTTGGTTTGTCTGCTGGCATATTTGGGTTTGAAGAGCATTGTACAAAAAGACAAAATCAAGTTCAACATTTCAAATGAATATTTGGTGTCCCGAATGGCGGGTAGCGACAGTATTCTGGCAGATGAAAGCATCCCACCAATAATTCGAAAACACCTAAAGAACAAATCCAAAATAAAAACAAAGCTTTTTGATACATTGGAGAGCAGCTATGGAGTTGTTCGACCATCAGGAAATACAAGAGGCATTGTTTGTTCCCTCACTCTATCCAAAAAGGATCTGGAACTGGAGATCATGAAAAAAAAATATAAGAAATCGAAAGAATATAGAAAGCAGGAAGACCAGTCTGCAAAAGACCAAGCCAAACAGGAGTTTGAAAAATGGAAGAAAACCCAACAAGATACCGATTCAGAAACTCAATGATTTCCAACATAGTATTATCGAATCGAGCGGCTTTTTTTTTCGGAATTAGTCGCTTTTTTTAAACAAATTTTAGGAGAACCTATAAGGCTTTCTTTTTTATCGAACCAAGTGTAGAACCATGCGCTCTTTTTTGGTCGAAGCAATGTCGAACCAAGTGTAGAACCATGCGTCTTTTTTTGGTAGAACCTATAATACGAGTATATAATACAGGTACTTAAATCGGGTATTTAAAACGAATCTATAAATCAAGTATATAAGGCTGGGGGAAAATCGAATTTTCAGGAGGTTTTAGAGGTCAAAAAAATGTCGAACCAAGGTCGAACCTATAAGGAAAAAATCTTTACCTTAAATGCAGACTGTACAGAATAGGATTTCACGCCACCTAAACAATTAGACATGAACGAATCAAACATTCATTCAAATCGTCCTAGATTCTTTGATCCTGATATGGCTGAAGTAGCATCATTTCATCATAGGAGCAAAATTTATGAAAGTCACCTGAAACAAGTCCGGACATTCCTATGGATTGCTTTGGCTGTTTTTTCGGTGCTATTTTATTGGTATGGAGAAGCCAACAGATACACTCATGCCAAGGATCTAATGATTTTGGATACAAAAACTGGGTGGATTTATAATCATAAAGGAGATAGAATAGGTAAATGATTAAGCCAAATGGAAGAGAAAAAAGAACCCAAGAACGAGGTTTCAGATTTGGTGAAAGCAAATATCCGGTTAGACTGGGATATGTTTGACTATATGGAGTCCCTACGAGAGGAATTAAGCAAACCAATTGAACCACCTACCATTCTCATTGATTATTTTGATATTGATGGCATTTGTTAAGGTTAAACGTTGATAAACGACCAGTATGAGAAACCACTTTTTGAGATTTAAGATAGGCCAGACTGTTTGGATCGCTTTAGTTTCCTTTTCTGCGTACTTCATAGTGTTTGAGGTGGAGGCGTTTAAGGCCCCTATGATAGCTGGACTTGTCATCACAGCTTTTATGATTCCAAGATACCTCTACATCTCATCAATAGACTGGATGAAGTGGGAAGATAAAGAAATTGAAAGGCTGATAGATTTATTAAGGGAGCTACTTCTTTGTGGTGCGATATACTTATTAGTTTATCGACTGGAGTGGTGGTTTACAAGAGAACATTACATTCTGTTTGGCGAACCTGAGTTTTTTAAAATGAAGAATTATGATGAAACTAACTACTTTACAGCCAAAGAATTGCACAAAAACTATGGAATTATTGTGGTTGTACTGATTGCAGTAATTGATAATTGGATAGTATTTACTCATAGTCGAAAACTACCTAACAACCTGATTTAAAGTTGTTTTTTGAATTATTAAAACGATTATCTATGAAAGATCAATTTAAATCATTGTGGATCCAAAGGCTGTGAATTTACACTAATTGAACCAGATGAAATGATGGACAGAACTTGCCTATAATTTACATTTAGAAATAAATATAATACAAGACATTCCGCCATCTGCAGGACTATGAGACAAAAAAAGCACTATGTATTTCAATGAGTATTGATTAAATTACATGCATATAATTAGGCAAAAGCCCTGCTAGGATTCGTCCCGGCCGGGCTTTTTTTTGTTTAACTTAAATCCAAGAATTTATGGCTCTTCCATTAATAGCAGCAGCGCTTCCGTCCGTAATTGGTGGCATTTCGAATTTGATAGGAAGTGGGAAAAGAAAAAGAGAGGAAGAAAAAGCCTCTGCAAGCCAGTCCCAACTGGTAGAAATGTTCAAATCACAGTTAGGACAGAGCTACTTTGATTCTGCAGAAGGAATGGGGGCTTCCACTCAGATTCAGCAGAATCAGCAGGACATGAACAATCAAATCAATACTACTGCCAACATCAACGGACTCACGGACGAAGCTAGAATTGCCATGATGGGCAAAAACAACATGGCTACAGCCGGCGCTTATGCCGATCTGAGCAAAGCAGGTGATTTCTGGCGACAGCGTAACATGCAGCAGTATCAAGGAGCACTGGGCGGGCTATTTAACATGGGGCAGCAAAACCGTGCTAATCGAAATCAGTCAATCCAGAATATACTTGGCCCCTTACAACAGGGGATTGACACAGCTAATAGCCTTGGGGCTTTTGAGAATCTGGGCAAAAGAAACCAAGTAGCCGCAGAAACAGGATGGAAGCCAAACAGGAAAATGTCTTCCGAAACCAGTGGCACCCCGGGAGCGGCAGGCGCTATAGCAGATTTATTCAAAAACTACAAACCAGCATAACTGAAACGATATAATATCTCAGCATCCTTTTGATGTTATCATAATCCGCATACAATCGCACCCCAATTTACACCCCTATTAAAAACAAAAACCCTAACCATCAATATTTCAGACAGTTAGGGTTTTATCATGTAGAGAGGAAGGGATTCGAACCCTCGATACCTTGCAGTATACACGCTTTCCAAGCGTGCGCCTTCAGCCACTCGGCCACCTCTCTAGACTGTTTTCCGACTCAATACCCCGAATCGGAGTGCAAAGAAAATTATTATTAATGCCGTTTCCAAATAATACCGGAAAATAGCCGATGAAATTGTGTTTAATCCGGACTATGCATCAGGATTTAAGCACTCATTTCCCCTGCCAAAGGCACTTTCAGCTTCTCTATAATATCTGAATGGTTATTTTCCTGCCCAAGCAAAAACATCAGTTTAGTCACAGCTGCTTCGGTAGTCATATCCGTTCCGCTGATTACACCCACATTCAGCAATTCCTTGCTGGTCTCATAGCGGCCCTGAATCACACGTCCGCCATTGCACTGGGACACATTTAATATAATGATGCCTTTCTTGATCGCTTTCTGCAGGGAACTCATAAACCACTCCTCACTGGGGCTATTTCCGGAACCATAGGTTTCCAAGACAATTGCCTTAAGTCCATTTATATTCAGTGTGGCATCTATCACATTCTGAGTGATTCCTGGAAACAACTTAAGTATCAACACATTATTGTCCAATGAATTTCTATTCACCAATTTCTTATGGGTTTCTAAGGGACGAATAGCCTGAGTATTGTAATCAATCACGATTCCAGACTCAGCCAGTGGGGGATAATTTTCTGATTCAAAGGCATCAAAATGTACACTTTGCACTTTTTTGGATCGATTTCCCCGAAGCAAAAGGTGGTTGAAGAATATACAGACCTCGGGCACTATAGGCTCTCCATTGATTTTTGCTGTGGCTATTTCTAATGAGGTCATCAGGTTTTCACGTGCATCGGATCTCATCGCGGATATTGGCAACTGAGCTCCTGTGAATATCACAGGTTTGTTAAGTCCCTGAAGCATATAGCTGAGCATAGAAGCCGAATACGCCATGGTATCTGTACCATGCAGTACAACGAACCCATCATAACTGTCGTAATTCTCATAGATAATATAGGCCATGTCTTTCCAATGACTCATAGTGACATTGGATGAATCAATCGGCTCAGGAAATGAAATCACCGTAATGGCAATATCCATGGTATAAAGAATCGGGATTTTCTCGAGAATCTGGCCAAAATTGAACGGCACAAGTGCACCGCTGTCATCGTAGGCCATCCCTAAGGTTCCTCCTGTATATATGATAAGCACCGAAGAAGTTTTACTGGTGCGAAGTGCCGTATTTAATCGTACTATTTTATAATTCATGATCCAATCTCACGGAATAGGTTAAGGGCGTTTTGTTTTGTTTTGAGAGCAACTTCCTCCTTCGTAATCTGAAGGTAATCTCCGATTTTCTCTGCAATAATCGGCAAATAGGCCGGAGAGTTCCTTTTTCCCCTAAATGGTACCGGAGAAAGATATGGTGCATCTGTCTCTAACACCAAATGATCAAGGCCAATCTCAGGAATAACCTGATCCAATCCGCCGTTTTTATAAGTGGCTACTCCACCGATCCCAAGCAGAAAACCCATGTCAATAATCTTCCTGGCCTGATCGGCTGTTCCGGTAAAGCAATGAAAGATTCCTTTCAATTTACCGTCATGCTCTTCCTTCACTATCGCTATGGTCTCATCCATAGAATCTCTACAATGTAGTACTATAGGCAAATCTCTCTGTTTCGCCCAATTGATCTGGACCTTTAAGGCTTCTTTCTGCTGCTCAAAAAACGTCTTATCCCAATACAAATCCAGTCCGATTTCTCCCACAGCGGCAAACTGACGCTTATTCAGCCAGTCTTCCATAATAGCCAGCTGCTCATGAAAATCCTCCTTCACATCACAGGGATGCAACCCCATCATTGGAATGCATAAGTCAGGGTATTTCTCCTCGCAAGCCAGCATTGCTTCTATGGTCTCCACATCCACATTGGGCATATAAACCCGCTCTACACCCGCATCTCTGATAGCCTGAATCACCTGATCCCGATCGGAATCAAACTTGGAAGAATAAATATGTGCGTGGGTCTCTATGTAATTCATATGATTATAATTTATCTTTTAAAGGCCATATGGAATCTCGCATATATTATATCATCCCAGTGTGTGACCCTTTGAGTCATGCTCGATTTCATGGGTATATTCTGGATTTCCATTTCGTATTGGAAGGCCAAAAATAGTAAAGAATAGTAAGGACGGTAGTATGAAGATTATAAAAATCGAAAAGCAGAAGAGATAAGCCGTTGATTTTCATGCCTGCTTTACGGGAAAATAATCTTAAAAACATACCCTGCAGTAGCATTTTGATTAATCCCAATAGCAAGCCAATAGCCGGAGACAGTACTATTAAGCCAATAAGACCAACAAAATACACAGCCTGAAGCCCCAAAATCAACTTCCAATAAAAAGGTAAGGTCATCACTCCGCTCATCCAGCGTTTTCGCTGATCCAGTAGATCTGAGAAATTTGCCTCGGGCTTTGTACTTGCGAGCATCCCCATACTCACCTTATGGGCAATGGTGAATCCTTCACGCTGAATGGATCTGGAAATTTCAAGGTCTTCGGTGAGGCAAAAAGGTATGTTTTTAAAACCGCCCGATTGTTCATAGGCCTCTCTGCTGATCACCATATTATTCCCCAGCCCGGTAGTATGGACACCCAAGTCAGTTGCCACTTTGACAAATCCCAAGGTCAACCACCAGTCAATCTCTTGAAATCTTTCCATCAATTGATTCGCTTTCACCTGCGTAATCCCGATCACCAAGCCCACATTTCCTATAAAGGCATCAACGCCCTCACTGACCCAACCCGGATTTACTTCGCAGTCTGCATCTGTAAAAAAGTAATAGTTGCCTGTAGCCTTTTCTCCCAAAATCGCCAAAGCATTTGCCTTGCCGTTTTTATTGAAAATCCCACTTTCAGAAGATGTAATAGAGATTAGTATCCGATTTACACCCTCCCCACACCAATCCTTCAAGATCTCCGCGGTGCGATCAGTACTCTGATCATCCGCAAATAGAAATTGCATCCTCTCAGACGGATAATCCAGCAGCTCAAAGGATTTTAATAAATTACAAATATCTTTTTCCTCATTTCTGGCTGCTACGAGGATGGATACAGCAGGAAGATCCGAAGAAAGGTCATGCTTATGGTTTTTCCAGAAAAATTTAATTCGAAGTATCGCAACAACAAACTGAATCAGAATCAGCCCCACTATCCCGATGCAAAACCAGAATATCATAACACTGCTGTTTTCCAGCCCATTTCCTGAATATAGTCAAGGTATGGTGGTAAAATCTTCGGCAGCACTTCCTTGGTCTTCAACTGATCATGAAACACCGCGATAGAACCTGATTTTGTATGTTTTTTAGCTTTTCCCAAAACCACTTCTGACCTCAAGCGGAGGTCATAATCACCCGAAAGCATACTCCACATTACCACCTGATGGAATCTGGAAACCTCCACAGCCTGACTGGATCTGATCAATCCGTAGGGAGGTCTAAATAATTTTGTTTTGACCCCCAACACATCCCAAAGCACTTGATCACACAACTCAATATTATTTAAGTAGGCAGAATCTTCAGTCTTCCAGCCATTCAGATGGTTGAACGTATGATTGCCGACCCCATGGCCTTCACTGAGTATTTCCCGAGCTAGCCCGGGGTTCTTCCGTACATTATCCCCTACCACAAAAAAAGTGGCTTTCTGATTTCTTTTGGCCAGTTCTTCCAATGCATAATCTGTAACTCCGGGTACGGGACCGTCGTCAAAAGTCAGGTAAACGGTGTTTTCTCCCGCAGCTTTAGCCCAAAGTCTTTTGGGGAAAAACCACTGAAAAAGAACGGGCACAGTATGCAAAACCATGTTATTGAAACCTTAAACTCAACAGAGTCAGATCATCACGCAGAGGCACATTCTTCGAAAACTCATTGATTTTTTTCAAGAATTTCCGATGAAATTCATCTGGATCTAAGCGGAAATGCTTGTCTATAAATTTCTCCAGACGTTCCTCTCCGTACTCTTCTTCGAAGGGGTTCATGGCTTCCGTAAGTCCATCGGTATAGAGATGCAGTGCAAAATCCCCGAGGTGTTCACGCTTACCAATCTCCAAAAACGGTAGTTCATCGAAAGCCCCCAGAATAGTGGTTCCGGCATGCAGTCTTTCGCATTTCTTGGCTTCTTCACGACATAGCAATGGAGGATTGTGCCCAGCGTTCACATACTTGAGTTCTCTGGTTCTGAAATTGAAATGCCCCAGAAAAAAGGTAATGAATCGCTCCCCGTGTGTGTTTTCATACAAGGTGTAATTCAGCTGTTTCACGATCATTTCAAGATCTGCATCACTACGCAAAAGTGTCCTCAATGCCGCTTGGAAATTTGACATCAGCAAAGCCGCAGAAATCCCCTTGCCCGATACATCGGCGATACAGAAGTAAACTTCATCTTTGGACTTGCGGATGAGATCGTAATAATCCCCCCCCACCATACTATGAGGCAGGTAGGTCACCTTTGCCTTCAGTTCTTTGTCCATAGGAAGTTCCGCCGGAAAAAGCATTTGCTGTACCTGTGACGCAATAGCGACTTCCCTGTTTAAGATTTCCTGCTCCAGTTGCTTTCTGGCAAAGCGCTTATTCTCCAGTGCCACCACAAGAATATTTGTCAATGCCTGGGTGAAGTTCAGGTCTAATTCCAAACTTTGATCCTTTCTCCTCAAAAAGAGAATCGCAAGCATCTTATCCTTATGATAAACAGGCAGGTACGTCTCAAGTTCTTCAAAAGAATATTCTTCCTCCAATTCCAACCGTAGTTCTCCTGTGGATTTCTCATCTACCACCTGACCGGCCGAAATCAACATCGGGACATTCCCCTTCACCCCATGTGAGATTTTATTCTCAAACGCCCCTTCCTTCGCCACATAAAGTATCAACGATTTGATATTTAGGTGTACCAAGCAGGTAAACTTGAAAATATTGAGCAACACCGCTTCAGACTGATTTTCATTAATCGCCTGGGTGATCTCCAGCAGAGATTTTAGCTGCAGTTCCTTACGCTGGAATTTATGTGTTTCTGTGGTCAATTTTAAAGTGTATTATGCGCCATAAGGCCATTTTTCGTTGCCAGAAAATATAAGCCCTTACCTTCTTTCATGATGTCTACAGCTCCAAACCTCTCTGTATCCGGATCATCCAGACATTTGATATACCCCTGAGAAAAAAGAGATTGCAACGTCTTCAGCAACAATTCCTCCTCCCAGTCCAGGGTTTCTGCCAGGTATCCGTAGGGCTGTACGAAATAAAGTTCGTCCATCAAGTCAAATTCCTCTTCGTTCATGATTCAATTTTCAGATTCTAAATTAACACTTCTCAAGTTCCCCCTGCCTTTCCAAGTGAATTTTCCGCCCAATGCTCCTATCCCAACCCATAAGACATAGAACGGATGTACAAATGAAGTCAGTAGTAGAGAAAAATTATCCTGTTGATCGCCTAAAATTTTACCCAGACTGATCTTTTCTGCTATTACTTTCAAAAGCCAAACGAATCCAAAGGCCAAAATCCCCTTTCCTCCCAAAAAGACCAAGAAAAAACTTCCTATCCATGTCAATTGCACAATGAACACTCCTATGGCGGACATGGCGTGCAAAAGAGAAGAATGGGCCTTCCACTTACTTGCCCAGCGCATGCGCTGATTGATCAAAGCCTGCCAAGTAGGCTCCGGGTTTGTCTTGACCAAGGATTCTGATGAGGATAGATAGCTACAGGCTCCCCTGCCATAAAGCTTGTGGATTTTTTTCAGAAGAAACTCATCGTCTCCTGACGCAAATTCCCGATTCCCTTCGTATCCCCTTACTTTCTCGAAAGCCTCTTTTCTGTACGCCAGATTTGCCCCACTACACATCAACGGCTCATTTGTGGCAAAAGAGTAATTAGTCAGCAGCAGAATACTTGCCCAGTCTAAAGACTGAAATATATCCAAAAATTTATCCTTTCTCTCTACCATCACAGCTCCTGCCACTAGTTGAGTTTTGTAATCCCGAAATGGAGAAACCATCCTTTCAATCCATAATTCCGGAAATCCGCAATCTGCGTCAGTGCACAGGATTATTTCACCGGAGGCCATCTTCACACCATATTCCAAAGCGCCTTTCTTCCCTAGATCCGGACTTTGAAGGATTTTCACATTCGATAGTTTCTCGACTCCCTCTTTCAAAAGTTGAAACGAACCGTCCTCAGAGTGATCGTCTACCGGCAGTATCTCAAGATCCGGATATCGAAGCTTCTTTAGATTTCGAATCAAATTGGGAATATTCCCTCTCTCATTCCGAAAAGGGATAAGGAGTGTAACTTTAGGACAAAATGGCTGAGGTATAGGAAAATCCTCGCCTTTTACCCAAAATCTGCTCATCCACCACAGTAATGTGAAGTAACTCATAGACCAGATCAGATAAAAACTTAGCATGTTTTGGGCTAACTTGCGGAGGTGAGCAAAGAACAAGAAAAAGCCCCAAAGGAAAAAATCATCCTAGGTATAGATCCCGGCACCAACGTGATGGGGTATGGGGTGATTATGACAGAGGGCAAAAAGTACAAACTACTTCAATATGGCGTAATTCATCTAAGAAAGTATGAATCGCATGAATTGAAACTCAAGAAGATTTTTGAGCGAATCACCGGGATTCTAGAGGAATTTATGCCTGACAGTGTGGCCTTGGAAGCTCCCTTTTTTGGGGTGAATGTGCAGTCCATGCTCAAGCTCGGTCGTGCGCAAGGGGTAGCGATGGCGGCGGCTTTGGCAAGAGACATACCTATCACCGAATACTCTCCAAAAAAAGTAAAGCAGTCTGTAACCGGAAATGGGAATGCATCCAAAGAGCAGGTTGCCGCTATGCTCCTGACACTTTTCAATCTGACAGAGCTCCCAAAAATGCTGGATGCATCGGATGCATTGGCGGTAGCGCTTTGCCATCATTTCCACGAAGGCAGAATCCAGACAAAGGGCAGAAATGCAGGATGGAAATCATTTATAGAAGAGAATCCTGATCGACTGAAAAAGTAAAAGAGACTGACTAGTAAAAACCGGTGCGGCTACCATCACCACAAATTTTCTCAAAAAAATCTTTAGTAGAATGGTGTTGAATTGATCGATTTAAAGGTGTAAAGCTGAGATATTTCAAATGTAACGCTACGTCTTAAAATGCTTCTTTTTAAATTAACTGTACTAAATTATAGGCGATCATTAGTTAAGGCCAACCACTACAACTTTTTAGTAACGGACAAATGGAAAATTTCTCAAGCCTACTCAACAAATTCCCCGCTACAAGTGATGAAGCGAAGCGGGCTTTTGCAAGTCATCTTGAGGAATTTGAAGTAGACAAGGGCTTTCTCCTCGAAAAAGAAGGGCAAGTAAGCGACTATTTGTATTTCGTAGCTGTAGGATCGGCGAGGAGTTATTACATCAGAGACAACAGGGACATCACGGTATCCTTTACGCTAGATGAAGAATTTGTAACGGCCATGCACTCATTTATCACCAGAAAACCTTCGTACGAGAACATCGAAACGATGGAAAAAAGTACCGTATTCAAAATATCTTACGAAAGCCTTCAAGCCTGCTTTATAGACTATCCGGAGCTGGAGCGGGCCTATAGAATGATACTGGAGCGATACTATATCGTGCTTGAAGAGCATCAGATTTTCAACAAATTCAAGACAGCGAAGGAAAGATACCTCGAACTGATGCAATACCGACCGAAGGTGATACACAAAGCATCTGTAGGCCAGATCGCATCTTTTCTGGATATGACTATAGAAACACTCAGTCGAATCCGGGCAAGAATCTGAAACAGAGCTACGTCATGAAAACTCCTGCGGCAAAGCATCGGAACAATTACTTCCCAAAATAATCAGAACCTAAATCGCTATAAAATCCCCTTGCCCCCTTGCATGGTTGATTTTTCCAGACCAAATCATTAATCCAAGGGGGAATTCGCAGATTTTGTCACTAGACTCTTGTTTCTAGATTCTTGATTCTTTGATCTTAATGTAAAGAGATTGCTTCTTCGCTTTCCAATTGATCGGGACAGGCAATACCTCGCTTATCCCAATGACGGCCCTTTCACAATTCTAGGATCTTAAGACCCACTTCCCTTAAACTGATCTTCCTTGTAAGCAAAAAGCACATTGAAAGTAGTCAGTGAACCATAGCATCGGGTAATATACTGCTGAAGCCCAATTCGATCCTCATCGTCCAATTTCGGATGGTTATTGATATTTTGCTCCAATACCCGGAGCTTCTCACGAACCATTACAATCTTGTGAAAGAAAGTAGCCATCGGGATTTCCTTGGATTGCAGTGTGGCATCATTGGGCTCGAAGACCACCGTTCCGCCCATCCATTTCCCACCAAGAGGCACGATGGGCGCCCTCTCAGAGGTTTGAATCAAAGCCTCCCTAATTGCCTTTTCCACGTCCTTCATAGTGAGCATGGGAAAGTCCGGAACTTTTGCCTCGTTCACAGTAAACCCCTCATAATCCCTTGCCAGGGTTTTGACTTCTTTGGTGGTGTAAAAATAGATTTTGTAATACGTCTCATCTACAGATAGGATCATTCCGGTCCCGAACTTTGGATGAATCAATTTGCTCCCGGGAGCCAGTTCGCTTGCTTGTGCCATTTTAGAAAAAAGATTTATACAGCCAAAATAAAGATTTTTATCAAAAGAGAATTAACAGAATAGGAATAGAAAACTACGTTAAAAAGAAAAAGAGGCTGTCCCTACTTAAAGACAACCTCTTTTTACACTATTTTTTCAGTTCATTTATTTTCTTGGACCATTCCTGGGCCAGTTCCCACTCGTTGATCATATAATCACTTTTGTCCTCGTCATAGAGTTCGATCTCAAAAGGTTTATTCAGTTCATTAAACTGATCCAGCACCAGGCTTACCTTTTTGATAATCTGCCGCTTCTCCTTACCTTCTTTCGCTTCTCGGAAATCTCTGTTAGGTTTACATAGTCGGATTTGGGATAGGTCTATTTTCTGAACCTCATTATCAGTTTCCAGCAAATTCAGAAACAGCAGCCGATTATTTTCCTGATCCAATCCCAAGCAATATGCTTCCCGCCAGGTTTCAAAATCACTTGATTTTAGATGGTCTGCCTGCGTCTCTTTTCTGAGCCGCTCCTTCAGCAGATTGCCTTTGTTTTTCTGTTTGAAATGATTAAGAATTAATGGTAGGCAAACCATTCCGGTCAATGTGACCGTTAAGATTATTAATGTTAGTTCACTCATTAGTATATATTGATAAAATGGAATATCAGTCCTGCCCGACTTAATGAAGCCGGTAGGATCTAGCAATGTCACGTTGAATTGCGCTCCGTTTTACCAGAAATAATGAAAAGGGAAGACGATTTTAGTAGCTGTCAAAGCTCCCCAAATCGGAGTATTTGAAAAAAATGGATTTAGAACTTCTTCTCTGGAAAATCTAAATGAAGGCTTATACACAGATGAAAAAAGAACTGCCCAATGCCCTGTTCCCGAAAGCAGATTTTGCCGGGATTCCGGGGAATTAACGCTATACCATTCAGGATTGACAAAATGCCGGAATTCAGAATAACCGGTATCACCCTTCGATATGCTGTAATGGCTACCGTCGATTACTTCACTCGTCAATACCCCGTCACCGGATCCTGCAGCAGGTAAAACAACCCACAGCAAGAGATAGTAGAAAAGGTAAATAAGCGAATTAAGTTTTTTCATTCTATTTTACGGAAAGCCGGCGCTCCACTATACGAATCCGGCACAAAAGTAAATGAATCTTTTCTTAATTTTGATCTATTCCATATCAAACCTATGTCTGTCACTGCCGAAAATATACTTTTAATCAGCTCACTTTTATTATTGGCAGGAGTACTAGCCAGTAAGACCGCCGGCAAAACAGGCATTCCCATGCTCTTGATATTCTTGGGAGTAGGAATGCTGGCAGGATCAGATGGACTCGGCGGAATCCGGTTTGACAATCCCGCCATCGCCCAATTCCTGGGTATCATCGCGTTGACCTACATCCTCTATTCCGGGGGTCTTGACACCAAGTGGCCAAGCATTAAGCCTGTTCTTAAGCCTGGTATATCACTTTCCACACTTGGGGTTTTGATAACAAGTTTTTCCCTCGGTGGCTTTGTTTATTGGATCACAGAACTCACTTTTCTCGAGAGCTTACTTCTCGGTTCTATTGTGTCCTCCACAGATGCAGCAGCCGTTTTCTCTGTCTTGAGGGCAAAAAGTATAGGGTTGAAAGGCAATCTCCGTCCTCTCTTAGAGCTGGAAAGCGGAAGCAATGACCCAATGGCATATTTCCTTACTGTCTCAGTCTTAGGACTGATCACCTTGGAGACAGGATCCATCTGGGAAATCATTCCATTGTTCCTTATCCAAATGGTGGTAGGCGGTTTGTTGGGCTGGTTATTTGGAAGACTGACTGTCTTGCTCACCAATAAAGCCCGACTGGACTTTGAGGGGCTCTATCCGGTGATGCTTCTGGCACTCGTTCTCATCACGTACACCGTGGTGGATCTGCTGAAAGGCAACGGATTTCTAGCTGTTTACATCAGTGCAATCACTGTGGGGAATGGAAAAATGGCGCATAAAAAGAGTCTGATGAAGTTTTTTGACGGGATAGCCTGGCTTATGCAAGTGGTTATGTTCATCGCATTGGGATTGCTGGTATTTCCAAAACAGCTCATACCTGTATCAGGAGTTGCCATCTTGGCGGCTTTGTTTTTGATCTTTATTGCCCGCCCTTTAGGGGTGTTTATTTCACTCTCCTTTTTCAAATTCAAGCTTCGCGAAAAAACATTTATCTCCTGGGTTGGATTGAGGGGAGCGGTTCCTATTGTGTTCGCGACGTTGCCATTGATTAAAAACATAGAAATGTCTTCTGTGATATTCCACATTGTCTTTTTCATTGTGCTTGCCTCAGTTGCTATCCAAGCCACCACGCTTCCCTTAGCAGCAAAGCTCCTGCATCTTTCCCTGCCCGCCTCACTGAAAAAACGCTCTATGCTCGATATTGAGCTTTCTGAAGACTTCAAAAATGCAATTCTGGAAATCCAACTCCCTAAAAACAGCCCGATTAACGGGAAGAAAATTCTGGAACTAGGTTTCCCTCACACTTCACTTATCGTGCTTGTCAAAAGAAACGGCAAATTCATCACACCGAGTGGTCAAACCACATTGGAAGACGGAGATGAACTGATGATTATGACTGAAAATGACAGAGAAGAGGATCAGATTAAAAGGTTGCTTCAGCTCTAGACCATAAAATAGTTGGCGGAGCCTGAATCATCACTCCGCCAACTCAAAAAATCAACCCACTGCTACTGCCGATTTTCTTCTTGAAACCGGCTGTTTTACCGGCTCAGGATCGATATTCTTTGTTTTCATTTTAGCTCCTATCATAATCGCCGAGACAGAGATCACCAGCCACAGCGCATCGATCAAGAAGATATCCGACTGACCGTTTTTCAGTGTAACCCAAAGCCAATTTCCCGAAATCAACCCACTCACGACCGGTATTGCAAGTCCGATGATTCCCCCAAGAATCAGGGTAAACTTATTGGTAATGGCATTGCTTCGGATAAAGGTAAAAATGAGAGTCAATGCCAACCACGACCAGAAGAATGTCTGAAAAATAAAACCCATACGATCCGCCCCAGGATCTTGCAAGCCTACTTTGATCATCACAAATGTAAACGCTGTCACAGGAAACATGCTTAGACATCCTGCTAGGTAAAACCATACCAGCCATGCATTGAATTTTCTCTTTGCAGGCGAGACATGCTTCTTGTCCCTAGCTACAAGCCAGATCATCACTCCCGAGATAATCACAAAACAGGTCAATAGGCCAAGTGCGAAATAAACCAGCTTCAATCCTTTACCTCCAAAATCGCCAAAGTGCAATCTCAAAATCACCGCGCGTGCTCCATCTAGATAAGAAACATCCTGAAAAGGGCTTTTTTCAGTTATAATTTCTCTATCCAACATACGGTAAGTAATGGTCCCTGCACTGGCAAATTTCTTATTGTAGTCAGATTTCCCGGTAAACTGCACATGCATACCTTCATCCCCATAGTTAAAAATACTCGCATTGTGCACATGAAATTCCGGCCATTTCCCCTTCGTCTCAGCAAGCAGTTCATTTACTGAAAAATCTCCTTCCAAAGGCTTCCCCACAAACTCAAATTTCGGTGGACTAAAGCCAAAATCACTGAAGGCCTTCTCTTGATCCCCATCATAAATATAATTGATGATCGCAGGAGACATGACTGTGAGCCCCACTATGACATAAACACCCGTAAGCGCAAACATAAACTGGTAAGGCAGACCGATGATCCCTAGTGCGGTATGTGCATCCGTCCAGAGATTCTTGACACTGTTATTGGGACGGAAAATGTAGAAGTTGCTGATAATTTTTTTCCAATGAACTATCACCCCTGTGATCACTGCGAAAAGAAAGAAAAAAGCGACAATTCCCGCCAGCATATAGCCGGATCTTCCGAAAAAATTAAGCTGCGCAAAGAAATGAAGACGATAAAGAAATTCTCCAAACGAATACGATTCCTGATAATCGTACGTATTTAAGTTTTGCGTATTCATATAGAAGAAATTGCCTCGTCCACCACGTCCTCTTCCCCGCTCTCCCTCCTTGACCTCAGCATCTTTAGGGGCAGAAATAGTCACCCCAAGTCGCTGCTCGTCATAATGCTGGTTAAAAGCTACGTCTGTCTTGGCGATTCCTTTTCGTGCCTCCAGCGTATCCAGTACAAGGTCAAAGTCCATTTCCTGTAGCATCCAGCCCTCAGAAATAGACTCATTCCGCTCCCAACTGACAATTTCATCCCTGAAAAAAGAGAAAGAGCCTGCAAAGAAAATCACGTACAACGCCACGCTGATAATAATCCCTGAAATGGTATGCGTGTGAAATAAAATATTATAGATCCTGTTGCTCATAAGTTTCGATTAAATAGCTGCTGAAGATTGGTTGAGGTACACAATTGCAGAAAAGCATAATGTAAGGAGTATATATATCCCCCAGATTTTCCAGCCACTGTTGGCAATAAATGCAATGATCATCAGTGCTACCCAGAGGAGAAAACCGCCGAAAACTAATGTAAACAGTACTGATACTTTGTCCAGCCAGAAAGAAAGGGCAAGAAAGAAGGACACTGTCACCGCATAGCCTCCAATGAAGCCCGCTGTGATCCGTGAAAACCGATGTAGAAATGCGGGAGTTAAGTATTTTTTGTTTGCAGGCATGATTAGATTATTTCAATTAACAACAGCAACACAAACCCGGCGAAAAGCCAGGAAATATTCAGTTTCCAAATGGGAGAAATCAATACCACCAAACTACCCACCATCATCAGCATACATAGAAACGCAAAGATCCCGGAACCCCATCCGAGATAGTTAATAGATAAAACCAATGCCATGAGGAGCAAACCAAAGCCTATGAATTTAGCGAGGCTCTCGTTGGCTCCAAACCAATATGCCACTTGGGGCGGTCTGGAGAGAATTGCCTTTTTGGAAGTCTGATAGAAAAACTCAAAGCCTATCAATGTGAGGAAAATACTTATGCTGATCATATTTTATGAATGAGTGATGTGTGTTTTTGAAAGGAAGCGCCGTCCGTATATGGATCAAAGTATGACATGGACTCAAGCTCCCTGGTGGCTTTACTTTATAAAATTCTTGATTGCGTTATTTACCTCGGCAATATTTTCCATATTACATATATGCCCAGCATTTGAAATCACCACTTCTTTAGTAAGTGGGTTTTTCTCCATCATTATAGAGTATATCCCCGATAACATCTCAGGGTAGTCATTATCACCCCGGATAAGCAAGGTTTCATGAGGAGCATCATATACATCTACTTGATGTTTGTGCTCATAAGCGGATATCCCTAAATTTTTCCATGTGTCTCTACCGGCGACATTCAGACATTCAATGGTATAATCCCGAACAGCTGGATATACACTGGTCATTTCCCCAAATTTATTGGAAATCACTTCCCATGGCACAGCTTTCAGAACGGTCGTCATGAGCACATTTCTGATCTTCCAGACAGCTCCCGTTTCCTCTAGGTGATTATAGCATCCTATCAGTACCAGCTTACTCACTCTATCCGGATATTGGAAAGCGATTTCTTGAGCAAGTGAGGCTCCCAGTGATTGGGCCACAAGCGTTACCTTATCCAGACCATTGTTATCCATTATCTGAATCACGTCATCGATCATGTCCGCAAATGCTACTTTTATATTCGTTTTTATCATGTTGGATCTGCCCTGCCCCCTTCCATCAATGAGTAGCAAATTGTAATTATCTATGGCTTTGGCTTGGTCCAAAAACATCCGATGGTCAGCCCCTGCTCCATGCAAGAATACTATCCAATTTTCCTTTTCGTTGTTTTTTACCCAATAGGTAAGTCGACAATCGTTGTTGATCAACTCATGCTGAACGAGTCCCAATTTCTGATGCGTGTCCATCGAATAGTTGGGCTCTGTGTATTCTGATGAATCATATGGGCCGAGCGCTAGTATTACGAGAGCTGCTGTGAGGAAAGTAGCGGTGATTTTCCACCATTTTGCCATGCTATCTGACTTCCATAGCATATAAAGACCGACAGGAAAGAAAATGATCAATAGCAGATGAACCACTAGTTTGTTATCATACCAACTTTTCATTTTGTCCATTTTTTCAATCAATTTATCAAGTTGCGCCAACTACAGACTCAGCTTTGGTCTCTACTGACATCCAAGTGGGAATATTAAAAGTGGCATCAGGAGAACCTAGCAAGGAAGATCCCCCTGATGCAAAAACAGTAATAGCTAAAAAAGAAAAGCTCATAGTTCAAACAGCAGATTTAAAAATGACCCAATCAATCGTCTTCAATTAGTTAATTTCAATGGCTTGCGTAGCACATCTCCAGATAGCTTTCAGCCCGGAAGGATCATCTTCAGGAAGCTTTTCGGTATGGGTAGCTTCCGCGAAATAGATTCCTTTTTTAGATAGATCAAGACTGGTTTTGCCTTTTTTTCCAGTCTTCAGTTCCTGGGTCTCAGCATTTGGTCCCAACACCGTCACATCTCCTTCAGCCAAAGGTTTCCCTTTATAAAGCAGCTCATATTCTGAGGAATTAGCACTTTTGATCAGTGCAAGATCAGTATCCACTTTGGCTTTGGATTTTCCTTTTCCCACCCACACTTGCGCATAGGCATTGAACTGATAGGCGGTTTTGCTTTCCCCCGGATTTGCCGTATGGCTGATTTCCATTCTGTATTCTCCATCTTCCTCCGGAACAAATGTTCCCTCGAAATATTCAGCTGTAGCAGTAGGCTCCAACTTCGTTTTCTCGCCGGATGGACTGATCAGCCAAAGCTCAAACTCTTTTACATCAGAGTACCATTCTGCCACCGGCTCAATGGCATTTTCTTGATAATCCGCATAATAAATCCGATAAGGATGCTCCTTACCTTTTTCGCCACTGGAAGCGGTATGGATCCATAGCGCGTGGGCCTGCACTCCTATGATGAGCATGGTCAGCATCAGCGTCAGGCAAAGTGATTTTAAAGTTGTTGTATTCATATTTTGTTTTTTTTAGCCACAAAGGGCATTAAGGTTCACAAAGTTTTTAGTTCAATTTTCTATTTCAATTTTGACGGTTGTCCAGCTTCTCCGGAAGCTGAATTTCATCCATCCTAAGGTCTTCCGTTCCAAAGCATCAGACACCAGACTCCTCACATTTTTCTAATCAATTCAATCAACTGCAGCTGCGCATGGGCTTCTATTACATTTGCTTTGAGCCGATAAAACTCTTCCTCCAGAAGCGTGAACTGTACATCCGGATGATAAGTCTCTATCACCACCCGGTCCAAACCGTCAAAAAAGGGGTATTTCTCAAATTCAAAATCCATCCGCTCCAGATACCTTCGAAAAGCATCGAAATTGAGCTCATCGAAGCTGATCATTGCCTGTTTATACATAAGGCCCATTCTACAGCAGTCGACGCATCTTGTGAAAACAAAATCGTCGTTTTGATAGATTATTTCTGTTTGGCAGGCAGACATAAGCGGTTAGTTTTGGATAAGAGTATAATTGGTGCCTGGGATAAGAGCGTTTGTCGGTTTAGTTTCCAAATGCAGCTAAATTCCCAGGGCTTAGTTTTTTCAAGACATCTATTCTGTTGCTTCCAGCTTGCTGATCGCAGTGATTCTACCTCCCTCGACTTTCAGACCTTGCGAGGCAGTGGCAGTATTGGCATTGAAATCATAGACCCAGCTCCCCAAGTCTGTAGTAATGCCTATGTAAGCATGTCCGTCCAATTGTGAGAAATTGTTTGTAGTCACATTGACAATAGAGGATTCGGCTGGAGCACCTGCCACCCAAGTGAAGGTTTTGTTATACACATCAGCTACTCCAAAGCGGCTTCCCACCGTATAAAGCCCCTTTTCTTTGTTCATCATTACGATGAATTTCCCATTGCCGGCGTAGGTCTTTGCAGTGATGTAGTGCCCGTCAGCCAAGGCCTCCACATTGAAATGGTAAGACAGGTCAAACTCCAATTCTCCTTTTTTGATTCTCGTAAATGCCGAAGGAAGTGTAGAAGTCATAGCACCATTGGAAGTCGCTACTGAAGCCGAAAATGCATAGGCATCTCCCTGCTCATCGACCTCAAGACCGGAAAGGAAATATCTGCCTATAAAGCTGGTCCTGTCGTCTTTGATCACCTTATTCAATTCCATACTTGGATAATCGAATACTGCGATCCAAGCACTGTCAGGATAATTTGTACCAAAGGAATCATTGCAACATGCTTTCATGCTGAAGTAAGGAGCGAAAAGCTTGTCCCCTACCTGAGTAATCCAGGTGAAAAATGCACGCTCACCATTATTGGCAATTTCTTGTTGGTTCCACTTGCCGTCGGCTACGATCTGAAGTTGATCAGCATTCATTCTATACCAAGAACCTATAGGATCTGTAGCACTTCTTGAGATTTTCGCCATCACAATATCGTCGTTCATCGGCCCAAAAGCCTGTACAGTCTCCGCTTGAAAATCCGACAATTTCTCCAAAGCACCGTTGGAATTCAGTTCATAAGTAGTCACGGCTCCCGGGTTTCCCTGACCATAGAGCAGGCTGAAAAACTTATTCTTGTGCGTCACATAATAGCGGTAAGACCCGTCCTGCTCTACGCCATTTCCCAGCGTACTCACAGTTCCTTCAGTCAGGCTTTCTGATGTCAGCAAGTAGTCCGCCACTCCGTCAGAAGCAAGTGGAGTAGATGCGATTATGTATCTGCTCTCAGCAGCAGGCCCGGCAGGACCCGGCTTAGGGTCATCAGAATCGCAAGAGGAGAAGCCGATAGTTGCGGCTGAGGCCAAAGCAAGCAAATAGTTAAAGTTGGTTTTCATGTGAATTGGTAAAGAATTAATAAATAAAGTATCTGATTTTGCCTGAGAAGTTCCTTCCCGGCTTCTGCAGGCTGAAATTGTCGTAGAGTTTACTGTCAGCAATATTTCTGCACTCGGCGATCAATTGTAGTTTGCCTTTTTTTCCGGTGGTATAGGTCACATTTACGTCATGGGAGAGCTGCTCAGGCACGTCAAATTTGTCGCTCCCCATACTCGGCCAGTAGAGATAAAATGCATGAACATAAAGCAGATTGTACCCGAAATTGAGGTCATTCCCCTTGCCAAAGGCATCCTGAAGCATCACACTCACGTCTCCATTTCCGAAGAGATAGGGCATATTTGGCACCCGATCCCTGTAGACCAAACTTGGTATAGACTGACCTTCTTCGAATTCAGTATTATTGAGGAGATTTTGGTAGGTGATATTTGCACCCGCGGACAAAAGATTCTTATACGTCCAGCGAACTTCTCCCTCCACACCGATATTGGTCACGCTGTAGAGATTATCCATGACTTGCATGGCTTGGTTATTATTCAGACGGGGACGAATGAAATCTTTGGCATCACGGTAAAACCCATTGGAGGATAGGTCTAAGCGATGGTTTGCACTGAGTTGCTTCCAAATACTCAGCCCGACATTATAGTTGTAGCTAGTTTCGGGTTTTAGAGTCAGGTTTCCCTGCAGATTCACCATATCTCCGAAAAGCTCCTCGGGCTCAGGCAAGCGGTAGCTTTTCTCAAAAGAAGCTTTTGCCTGAATATTTCCTGTAACAAAATAAGAACCTGTCACCCCGAAACCCGGATAGGTGAAATTCTCCTGTTCATTGCGGTAAGCCACATCTCCATAATTCCCGGTGGGATTGTAAGACATGGAGAAATAGTTGGTTTGATTGTAAATTTTGGTGAAGGCAGAGAAACTTGCTTTTTCCTCCCAATTCAGCTGGTAGCTGAGCCCGGTGATATTTTTTTGACTTTTACGCGGCTGCTCGTACCTGTCATTGTCAGGACTAAGGGCATCGCTGCCTATCCGGTTAAAGCTATTGAAAACATTGCTTAATGCCAGAGTGTGAACCTTGCCAAAGTTGTAATGTGCATTTGCCGTAACAACAGCATTGTTATTGTTAAACTTGTAGAGGGTATAAGAGCGCTCTCCGCCCGGCACATCGTATTGTCTATACTGTCGAAACCAATTATAGCGGCGATTTACCGTATCGATATTTTGCTCTGAGCCAAAGTTGTAATTGGCATTCACATTTACGTCCAGTCCCTTGACAAAAAGATCTCTTTTCCGGTACTTAAAGGTGGGCATAAGGATGGTTCCCCTGCGATGCCAATCCCCAAAAACAGTCACCAATCGCGCTCCGGTCTGGACTTCCGAATAGTTCTTACCTGCAGTTAGACCGACTAACAGTTTATCTGCATACGGTTTACCCTGTACGCCAAGCTGCGCGATGACAGTCTCATTATGATAGGTATCATGAAATCTCCGTACACGCTGATTCGGGTAGTATTTCCCCGTCTCTATATCAGCCACGTCCACATCTACCCAATAATTATTGTCCGAATAATTCTGGAAGGCATTTAGCTGAACCGTAAAGCCGGATTTAGAAACAAAAGCAGTGTTGATGACCGTGCGGTGTGTATTGAAAGAGCCATAGGAATACGATACATCCACATAGTTTTTCTGAACATTCTTAGTGACAATATTGACTGCTCCTCCAAGAGCATCCGCTCCAAGTCCAATCGGAACCACACCTTTATAGACTTCTATTCGCTCAGCAAGATTGATCGGAATATTATTTAGTTGGAAAGAGGAACCAAAATCGTCCATCGGAATACCATCTATGAAAAACTTCACCTGCTTTCCTGAAAAGCCATTCAGGGAAAAATTCATCCGCGAGCCAACCCCACCGCTTTCTCTCACCCGCACACCGGAAACTCTGTCCAGTGCATGCCCCAAATCCAAATTAGTATGGTGAAGCTTACGCGCATCGAGCACCGTTACATTAAAGGCCCGCTCCTCAACTTCCCGCAATTCTGACTTACCCAAAACTGTAAATTCTTCAAGATCATTGATCTCGTCAGCAAGTGTGATTTTCAGAGCTTGAGATTCAGCTCCGATTGCAATCTCCTCAGTATGATTCCGGAAACCCATGAAAGAAAATTCAAGTCTATAGGTTCTTGCTGACGGAAGATCAACTGAGAATTCACCATGGGCATCGGATAGAAGCCCTTTGGAGACCGGAGAGATCTTGATCAAAACTCCGGGAATGGAATTGCCGTTTTTATCGACGACAAGGCCGCGTACAGTGGTATTTTGCTGAGCATTTGCCATTGTGGCAAGCAAACTGCACAAAAATACAATGGACAATATTTTAGTATATTGCATCGCTTTTTAATTGGAGAATTAGAAAGTTTAGTACCCGAAGCCATACGGTTGCCGCCGTGTGGCTTCATCTATTAGTAGCGGTTAAGCTTCTCTCTATTGTTATTTAGATTAATTTTAAATTAAGACAAATCTAATCCAAGAAAGCTAGTCTGACAAAGAATTGGTCAGTTTTTTTGAGGTTTTTTAAAAATAATTTAAGTCGGGAGGTGAGAGGCTGGAATTAAGATATTAGAGGTTAGAATCAAGAGTCAAGAAATGTCCATGTCAGTCCGAGTAAGAAAAAATTAAGATTTGCAAGAGACTAATAACGGTAAGACAATAGGAACAAAGCCAGGTCAGCAGGAGCGTACATATACCTATCGAAATCGAAGGGTTTTCGACTCCCTGCCAGTAGGCGAGCGCTCGGACTGGATTTAACTTTTGCTCACTTATTAAAATTCCATCATTGGTAGCAACTTGTCTGCCGTAAGTAAGAAGTCGAGGACATATCCTAACTCCAAAACCACATAAAAAAGGCTTTGCTTTCGCTCAGCCTTATTTAGGGCTTACTGAAAAAATCTCAGTTATGCCAGTTTCAAGGCGGCCGAGTGAAGATGTATGGGTATACCTCGAATAGCTTAAGCTTCCGTCAATTCCAACTTTTCTTTGACATGATCTACAGGCTGTTTTTTCGCTTTATTCCTTCTCCCCCACCAGATCAAAAAACCTGTGATCGGCAATGAAGCGATAATCGCACTTAGGAAGAAAGCCAGAATTTTTCCCGGTAAACCCGCAATGGCACCGACGTGCACATCATAGTTCATCCGCATGATTTTCTCTGCTACCGTAGCTTCCTCGAATCGTCCATAAAAATGTTCGACTGGAAGTTCTTCGAGGGTATTCTGGTCAAAGTATCGATAATCTGATTTCCAAAAAGTGGATGCATCAGGATTGGCATTGGCCGCGATCGCAGCTCCCTCGAATCCCGGAGGATGAACCTCTATCCAATCTGCGTTGGGATACTCTGCATTCATTTTCATCCAAACTGCATCCAGAGCAGGGATTTCACCTTGATACAGTTGTGTAGAATCCGAAACAGGATCGTAATATTCCACAAACTTCTCACCGCCGGATGCTACAAAGAACACACCATCCCTAAACCACAAAAAGCCCCAAACGAGACCCGTAACTGCAAAAACCAATGCAAAAGTCATCACATAAAACCCTAGAACCTGATGCAGGTCATAGTTCTTTCTTCTCCATCTTGCGGACCATTTGATCTTCAAACTTTGCTTCAGGTTCTTCTTCTTCTTCGGCCACCACAGGATCAAGCCGGAAATCACCATAAAGAGAAATACCAAGGTAAAGCTGGCCACAACCGGCTGTCCAATCTCAGGTGGAAGCCAGAGGTAAAAATGCCCATCAAGAATAAATCGAAAAAAGTCTGCATACTCATCGTTAAGCTTGAGCAATTCGCCTGAATACGGATTGATGTACGCGATTTGATAGTGATCGTGCCCTTCTCCATAACTGAAGAAGATAGCTTGGGCGGATTTCTCCCGGGTAGGGTAAAGTACTGCATGAAGATGCCCTTCCGGGAAAGCTTCTTGGGCAATTTCACTGATTTGACTTGGAGGGAGAACGGCTCCATCCTGCTGTTCGACAAATAGGAATGGGTAGGTCAACTCTTTGATTTCGGACTGGAATGCATAGATGCATCCGGTGACTGCCACTATAAACACAACAAGCCCGGACGAAAGTCCGAGCCAGAGGTGCAAGTTATTTAGTGTTTTTTTTATATCCATTAAAACCTATAATTGAGACTAAGGGAGATATTTCTCAGATTTTGGGGGGTCACTGTGGACCAACCCGAATAGTACTTTTGATCCGTCAGATTATTAACTTTCAAAGCTAAGAAATATTGGGAACCTGTGTATGAAAGTGATGCATTATAAACCTGATAAGCAGGCAGGGCAAAGGATCCAATGTTGTCTCTGTTCAAGGTCAGGTACTCACTGGCTGTATTGCCTCCGAACCCAAGGCCGAAACCTCTCAATGCACCGGCAGAGAAATTATAGCTCGCCCAGAAATTAAACAAACTCTCCGGGCCGGCTTCTTCCGGACGCATGCCCAAATAACCGCTTTCCGGATAATCTTTGGTCACTTCCGAATTGTTGTTGCTGTAGCCTGCCACCAGATTCAATCCTTCAACCGGACTTGCGATCACACTTAGTTCAAATCCCTTGCTTACCACTTCCCCGCCCTGAATAGAATTGTTCACGTTATTGGGGTCTGTCATTACACGATTACTTACAGTGATGTTATAGTAACTTGCAGTAGCAGAGATCTTATCACCCAACAAATTGGTTTTCACTCCAAACTCGTATTGGTTAGCTCTCTCGGCATCAAAAGTCTTGAATCTGGCATTTGTACCGTCAGCATCACTTACCGTAGTAGGAGCTACATTGGAGAATCCGTTCATGTAGTTACCAAAAACGGAAACCTTATCCTTTACAGGCTGGTAAACCACACCGAATTTAGGAGAAACTGCCGTCTGGGTATTTTGCTCGCTATCGGCTCCCCATGCTTCATTTTTGAAATTGTCCACTCGTACGCTGGCCATTACAGACAGCTGTGAAGTCAATTCAATCACATCAGAAACATACGCACTTAGGACTCTGGTATTCCCTGTGGTATTCCCTTCAAATGTGCCTTTCAGCAATTCATCCACACCAGCTTGGGTCAGCACACCCGTATCATTCCCATCAGAGAGGGTCACTACGCCATTTGCAACCCATCCGGTACTGCTATTGATCAAGTCCTGATCGTAATAATCAACACCCACGATCATTTTATTTCTCATGGATCCCAACATGAAATCTCCAATGAAATTTTGCTGGATATCGGTAGAAAGTGTCTGAGCATTCCTGTCAGAGATGAATCTTGCAAAAGAATTCCCGTCACTTGCATCAAATAAATAGTGGTAGTAGCCATCACTTTTCGTAGAACTTCTCGAAACTACAGTCTGGGAAGTCCAAGTATTGGAAAGCTTGTAGAAAGCCTGAGCCTGCAGTGCATAGGAATTGTTGTCAATGCCCAATTCATTGCCTGTGAAAGATCGCTCATAATTCCGCTCAAAAAGATCTATAGAATTAAAAGTCAATGGATTTGATCTATTAAGGAAGATCATCGGTGCATTCACAGAATTGGAATTCAAAAACTCTGTATTGATCAAAAAAGACAGTCGCTCACTTGCCTGAAATTTAAAAGAAGGAGCAATGAAAAATGAAGTCCTTCCCCCTGCATCCTGGAATGTATTGTTTTGCTGATAGGCAGTATTCACTCTCATGGAAGCATTCTCATTCAACGGCACATTCACATCACCGGTGACTCTGTTCAACCCATAGCTGCCTGTTATAAATCCTACTTCACCTTTGAACACATCACTTGGGCGTTTGGTCGTAATATTGATCAATCCACCATAAGAAATCACTGAGCTTCCGAAGAGTGTACCGGATGGGCCTTTGATCACGTCCAGCGTCTCAATATTCGCGGGATCCAGTCCGCCATTATTCAAGCTTGGCATACCATTCACCATAGTAGGCTGTACAGCAAACCCTCTCATAGAGTAGTACTCCGCTCCATCTCCTCCACGTCCGGTGGATTCCCATAATCTGCTTACACCAGTCGCATTCTTTAGCGCATCGTTCATGTTGGTCACTACCTGTTCTTTCAGAAGCTTGGAAGAAACAGAGTTATATACCTGTGGATTTTCCAAATCCTTAAGCGGAAGCTTAGCTACGGTAAAGTTACTGTCAGAGTAAAAACGATTGGAGCTTATGTCCGTCACGATTACCTCATTCAGACCGGTTGAGCTTTCTGCCAATGCAAAGTTCAGCGTCAGCACTTCCCCTGCGCCCAGTGTAATCTGCTTTTCCTGCCTTTCCACACCCACAAAAGAAGCAAAAACAGTGTAAGTGCCGGCAGCAAGATTCTTGATTTCAAAGTTCCCTCTTCTGTCAGTCGTATTTCCTTTGGCAATACCTTTTATACCTACATTGACAAATTCCATAGGCTGATTGTCAGAAGTGGTGACCTGTCCCTTGATGCTTCCGGACTGGGCAAAAGCTCCTAGAATACTCAAGAAATACAGGTTTAAGAGTAGTATAAATCTGCGATTCATAGTTTGTTTGGTTTCAAATATTTTGCAAACCTATTACCTAGAATCATTCTAAACAAGAGTTATTTAGAATTAATCTAAGAAAAGCAAACAAAACGCGCTTACCTCCTCTTTCTTAGACAGTTGAAATATCATTAATCCAGTCTATTAGTCTATAGCAGATCAAAATTGAATAAATTGGGGATGAATTATATAGGATTCTCTGCAAGGATATCCTATTCGGCATTTCTTGGGAATCTTAGGTTGCCTGCAAATGCCGATTTAAAAATTCCTTAACACGGCTTTTAAAGATAACTGCCCCTAAAGAGGCTTCTTTACCAATTAATTGTCACAAAACCTTAATTTGATGAATTCCGCCTTTAAACTCACTTTTGCCTCGATATTATTTCTGGTTTTCTCCACCAATCTCTTTGCACAGCAATTTCTTCCTTCTGAATTTCCCGACCGTATAGTCCTCACTTGGTCGGAGAATCCAATGAACACGCAGTCCATCACATGGAGAACTTCCTCTGCAGTGACTGAATCAAAAGCCCAATTGATTTTGGCACCAAACACCCCAATCTACCTTGAGCATGTGGAGACTTTTGATGCAATTACAGCGTTTTTGGACGTGGATAGTGTAGAGGCCAATTATCACTCGGTGACATTTCGGGATCTTCAGCCGGCCACCACTTATGCATATCGTGTGGGAGAAGAAGGCACATGGACAGAATGGTATCAGTTTACCACAGCGCCTGAAAAAGGCACGCCCTTTTCCTTTATTTATTTCGGTGATGCCCAAAACAATCTTAAATCCCAATGGTCAAGAATTATCCGTCAGGCCTATTCCAATCTCCCTAAGGCGGCCTTTATGCTTCACGCCGGTGACCTGATTAATAGAACCCATTCAGATTCGGAATGGGGCGAATGGAATTATGCAGGCTCTTTTATCAATGCTATGATTCCGAGTATTGCCACTCCCGGCAATCATGAGTATAACCGGGATGAAGACGGCACATTGATTCTTGATCATCACTGGAAAAAGCAATTTACATTTCCAGAAAACGGACCAAAGGGATTTGAAGAGACAGTTTACTTCACAGATTATTCAGATTTGAAAATGATTTCGTTGAATTCCCAAGAGATTGTTTTGGATGAGAAATCCTTGGAAATCCAAAAAATCTGGCTGGAAAAAGTATTGTCAGAAAACACACAAAAATGGACAATTATCACTTTTCACCACCCAATCTATTCCTCCGGAACCGGACGTGACAACAAGGAATTTCGAGAAGCCTTCAAGCCTATTTTTGATAAATACAAGGTTGACTTAGTACTGCAAGGTCATGACCACTCCTATGGACGTGGAAGAAACCTGCCTTCCGGGGTAGCAAATCAAGATCCTGCCGCTCAAGGCCCAGTATATGTGGTGTCTGTCAGCGGACCCAAAATGTATAACCTCACCTTTGAGAAGTGGATGGACCGTGCCGCTTCCAATACCCAACTTTATCAGCTTATCAGCATTGAAGACGATCATCTGAGCTATGGAGCGTATACTGCCACGGGGCAATTATATGATGCTTTTGATATCATTAAAAGTGACGGAAAGCCAAAACAATTTATTGATAAAGCCGACAAAGCCATACAAGAGGCCGTTGAGCTGACTCCCGGATCTGACAAAAAAATGAGTGCTGAGGAAATGGCGGAGTATATGCGGACTTATAAAAGGGGCAATTGATCCCGGAAATAGAAGCCAATAAATCAAACAAAGGGCGTTTTTGAGGTTTAAAAGTAATCCTTACAAAGATTCAAGCTGGCTTATTTATTGTCGCTTGATTAGCTTGCAGTCAAGTATATTTACCCTCATTATTTAAACGCTCGAATCTATTAAACGCTTTTTTGCCAAATTCTTAAAGATTCTGGGTATCACGGTTGCCGTAATTCTGGTGATTGTCGGTGCCCTGATTCTTTTTATCCGCAGCCCTTGGGGTCAGGGGATAATTGTGAATAAAGCCACCTCGTACGTTTCGGAAAAAACAGGCACTGATGTGTCAATAAAGCGCCTTTTCATTACTTTCTCCGGAAATATTTTCCTGGAAGATTTATACTTGGAAGACACACAAGGGGACACCTTGGTTTATTCCAAAAATATAGAAGCAGGAATTGCCTTCGGCCCTCTTCTTACATCAGGAAATATTAGTGTGACGAAGTTAGATTGGGAGGGGTTAGTGGCTCGGGTAAGCCGAAATGCCGATAATGAGAAATTTAACTTCGATTTTTTGATTGAGGCATTTGCTTCCCAACCTGCGGACTCTACCCAACCTGTAGAGGCGGACACCACATCTTCACCTCCACCAAAAATCAAACTCTCCCCAATATCTCTTCGGAATTTTGACCTCACTTATGTGGATGAAATTCTGGGAATCGATGCTTCCATTATTCTCGGTGAATTGGAGGTGACTATTCCCGGCTTGGACTTGGGAAAATATGAGTTTGACATTAAGAAAATAGCGCTTCAAAACACGCATATCAAGTATCACCAGACAACCTCTTTTCCTCCTTCGGAAGATGCCACTGAGGAGACTCCCATGCCTATCCTCAATGTGGATGAGCTCACGCTTTCCAATGTCACTGCTGACTATAGCAGTGCGCCGGATCTTCAGAAAGCGCAGGTTCAGATTGGGCATTTCCTTGTAGAATTGCCTAAAGCGGATCTCCAAACCCAGACCATACATCTCGCTGCTCTGACCATGGATAAGTCTACAATTCTATTTCATGACTTTTCCGATGTACCGCAGATCGATGCTGATACAACAAGCAATCCTACTCCATTCGCATGGCCGGAATGGGTGGTAAATGCTGATAAAATAACGATCGATTCTACGGACATTGAATACAAGTCCGCAGATGTTCCTATCAAAAAAGGAGCCTTCAATCCTGAGGCAATTGCTATTTCAAGCCTGACTTTTCAGGCAGAAAACATATTCCTGAAGGATGAAAAAGCAGGAGCAAAACTGCATCAATTTCATTTTAGCGAAGGAAGCGGGTTTGAATTGAAAGAATTTCAGTTTGACTTGGAGGCTGGAAACAGTTCAGCTCAACTGAAAAACCTTGTGCTCGCTACGAATCGCAGCACACTCGATGCAGGAGTATCGATTGAATATCCTTCAGTCCAGGCACTCATAGAAGATTATGAAAGTCTGAAATTTGATTTGACAGTGAAAGAATCCAAGCTGGACATACGCGATAGTTATTTCTTTGACCCGACACTTGCTCAGGACACACTTATTCGTGAGTTGGCCCAATACCCTATTCTAATTGACCTAACCACCCGGGGAGATCTCAACTCAATGGATATTCCCGGTTTAAATCTTCACTGGGGGAAAAGCGACTTTAGCGCTAAGGGTAAGGTAAAAAACCCTATGGATGTGGACCGGCTTGAATTTGATTTCCCTGAAATAAACCTACAAACCACCCGGGAGACATTGCTAAAATTTGTCAAAGAGGAAGATTATGGAGTTCAATTTCCAGAGCAACTAAGCCTAAAAGCAAGTGCCAGAGGCATGCTGGACGACCTTCTAGCCAGTCTGGATTTGGAAACCGACATGGGAAATATTCTCCTTGACGCTGCTTATCAAAACACGGATCAGCTTGCTTTTGATGCAGATTTGAAGATAAATCAATTGCAGGTGGGAAATCTGCTAAAACAACCGGAACTGGATACATTGACTTTTCAGATCTTAGCCAAGGGCTCCGGATCCAGCCTCGATGACCTTAATGCAGAATTGTCCTCCACATTTGAGCGTCTTCGCCTCTACGGTTCCGATTATTCAGGATTAAAGCTGGAGGGCAAATTAGTAGATGGAGCCGGTGATTTACAGGCTGGTTTGAACTCAGAATTCTTGGACTTTGACCTCATTTCCAAAATGGATTTGGATTCTGTCCATTCGAAAGTAAACCTCACCCTTGACCTGAAAGGTGCTGACTTCTATAAGCTAGGCTTGGCATCTACAAGTTCTAGGGCAAAATTGAAATTAGAAGCAGATTTTGAGGGTAACTTGGAGGAATTCGACCTTAATGCGTTTGTCAAAGATGCAGTTTTACTATACGATGAGAAAAATTATCCGGTAGGCGAATTGACCATGGATGCAAATGTACGTGAGGACTCAACAAGCTTCGACATTGCCAGTAACTTATTAAATGGTTTTGTCCGAACCAACACCAACCCCACGGATTTGGCTACTGCACTTTCAGCACATTTCAGGCACTATTTAGATAAAGCCGATTCCGCATATTCTGCAGGCGATGGTGATATAGTCATGAACATGGATTTGAGAATTTCCGACGATCCATTGCTAAGTGAAGTCCTTTTACAAGGCTTGGAACAATTTGATTCTGCAAGGATCCAAGCTCATTATTATCAGAAGATAGACTCTCTTACAGCCGATATCGACTTCCCCTATATAAATTATTCAGGAACAGAAGTGGATAGCCTAGGATTACGTATACGCTCCAATCAAGAGATATTGAGAATGTATGTGGGCTTTCAGAACATGACTTCCGGTCCCCTAAACATCGGCAAAACTTTCTTGACCGGGCAGCTGGCAGACTCCAGAATGTATTTTGATTTCCACTCTTACGAAGAAGCCGAGAGAACATACCACATCTCTTCAGATATTGGCTTGGTCGGTGATACGATTAGTTATCATGTGTCATCCATTGATCTGATGCTGAAAGGTGAGGAATGGACTGTTCCGGAAAAAAACATGGTGAAATACTCCGGATCAAGTCTGGAGTTTGAAGATTTCGAATTCAGTAAGGGAAACCAGCAACTCTCTTTTGTAAATAATGCTGAGGGATTTACCGATGAAAATATAGCGGTACTATTTAGAGATTTTAGACTTTCCACGATTACAAGCCTATTGAATCCGGAAGAAATCATAGCCGGAGGAAAAATGGAAGGAAAATTAGTCGTGGAAAATCCCTTTGGTGCGACAGGGCTAATGGGAGACTTAAGAATAGACAGTCTTAAAATAGTGAATGTGCCACTGGGAAATCTCAACCTCGAGGCTACGGCTAAGAGTATAGGGAACTATATTCTCCAACTCGGACTAAAAGACGGAGGTTTTGATTTGGACTTGAGCGGTGACTTTGTCGCCAATGAAGCTGGGGGAGATTTTGACATAAAACTAGAGCTGAATAAGATCGAAATGGAAAAAATAGCTGCTCTCTCCCAGGATCAGATTGTGGATGCGGCAGGATACCTCTCCGGTACCATTACGGCTAATGGCACTACTACAGATCCAAAATATGAAGGGGAAATCCGGTTTCATGAAACATCGTTTGTCCCGGCCCAACTCAGCACAAAATACATACTGTCCAATGAAACAGTTAAGATCGACAATGCAGGAGTTTATTTTGAGCAGTTTACCATAAGAGATACTGAGAGTAACACCTTTGCTATTGACGGAACTGTGGGGACAGAGAGTTACCTCAACCCCACCTTTGACTTAAAACTAACTGCCGACAATTTTATGGCAGTAAATTCCACCGACAAAGAAAATGAACTCATCTATGGCAAAGCCTCCCTCGATGCAGATGTCACAATAACAGGGGACCTGACCTTACCTGTAGTCAAGGCAAGATTGGGAGTTAAGGACAACACCAACTTGACCATTATCATACCGGAATCTGAACTTGAATTTGTAGAACGGCAGGGCATCGTAGTATATGTCAACAAAAAGAATCCTGAAGATATCCTTACAAGGCAGACTGAAGAAACAACCAGTGCTTTTGCGGGATTCGATATCCGGGCTTTACTGAAAGTTGATCCCAAGGCACTTTTCACCATTGTGATAGATCCTGCTACAGGTGACAACCTTCAGATCGCGGGGGATGCTAATCTTCAGATGGATATCAACCCAAATGGAAGAATCACACTCAGTGGGAGTTATGAGATTTCCGGCGGACATTATGAAATGTCTCTTTACAATCTTGTCAACAGGAAATTCGGAATCAACCCGGGAAGCAGAATTACTTGGAATGGTGATCCGATGGATGCCAACTTGGACATACAAGCCATTTATGAGGTCGAGACCGGAGCTTCAGAACTGATGTCTGCGCAGCTTACCGGCAGTAATAATGAAGTACAGACTCAATATAAGCAGCAGCTCCCTTTCTTGGTTTACTTAAATGTAAAAGGCGAATTGCTCAGACCTGAAATCTCATTCAACCTAGACATGCCCGAAAATCAAAGAGGTGCTATCGGAGGCAATGTGTATTCCCAAGTACTACAAATCAATGAGCAAGAAGATGAACTTAACAAACAAGTGTTCTCACTTCTCGTTCTCAACAGGTTCTTTCCTTCTGCAGGAAGTGACGGGTCAACTGGCGGAGCGGAAGCCATCGCAAGAAACTCCGTTAGCCAGATACTTTCAGACCAGATGAATGCACTTTCAAGCAAACTTTTCGGAGACAGTGGCTTTCAGGTCGGATTTGATGTGGACAGCTATCAGGACTACCAATCCGGAGGAGCGCAGAACAGAACCGACTTAAATATCAATGCCCAACAGACACTTTTTGATGATCGCCTGATAGTTCAGGTGGGTAGTCAGGTAGATCTGGAGGGAAGCTCACAGAGCTCAGAGCAGGCTAATTCTATACTGGCAAACATTAGTTTTGAATACATGCTGACGGAAGACGGACGCTGGAGAGCGCGGGCTTTCCGCAAGAATCAATTTGAAAGTATCATCGACGGTCAGCTGGTAGTCACAGGTGGTGGTTTGATTTTTAACCGGGAGTTCAATGAATTCTCGGAATTCTGGAAAGCACCTATTGCACCGGAAGATCAAAACAAAACCAACCCAATCGATGAATTGGAAAAGAAGAACCGGAGAAGCAAGAAAAACAAGCAGGCTAAAGAATCAGAGGAAAATGAAGATTAGAGTGTTCATATCGGCGGCTTATTTATCTGTACTTGCGGTGGTACTTAGCTGCAATGTGAAGAAGTATATTCCGGAAGACGAATTTTTGTACAAGGGCGCCGAGCTTGAAATAAAAAGGGAAGCCGATATAAAAGGATTCGATGCGATAGAAGAAGAGCTGGAAGATCTACTCAGACCTAAGCCAAACTCAAAGGTATTTGGAATGTATGTAGGCCTTTGGGCGCATTACAAAGGCACTCAAGAAAAACCGGGTTTTATAAATCGCTTTTTGAATAAAAAGATAGGGGAAAAACCCGTCTATTTCAGCCAAGTAGTCCCGAGCCGGACAGAAGAGCTGATCGTAAACAGACTGGAAAACAGGGGTTTTTTCTACAGTACCACCAATTCTGAAGTCACCCGAAAGGACAAATTTGCCAAAGTAGATTATACCGTTACGATTTCCGAGCCCTACAAATTGACTGAGGTAGAAGTAGTAAGAGACAGCTTGGAAATAGATAGAGAAATCATCTCATTGATGGAAGAAACTACCCTTGATTCAGGGAGCCGATTTGACCTCAACAAGTTGAAATATGAAAGAACGAGGATTGACTCAGCTCTTAAAGAAAAAGGTTACTACAATTTCAACAGCGACTACCTCATCTTTGAAGCCGATACTAATATATCCGATAGTGCGAGACTCTTCAAGCTATACCTTCGGATGAAATCCAATGTCTCGAAAAACGGAACCATTCCGTACACTGTTGATTCCATTAACGTCTTTCCCAATTACTCCATTGATGAAAATGGCGATAAAATTGACACTGTCAATCTGGACGGAAAAAACTTCATACAGGGTAATGATGTATTCAAACCAAAACTATTGAATGATTACATACTTATTCAAAAAGACCAGCGGTATAACCCTAGGTTATCCCGACTCTCCAGTAACCGACTCAGCTCTATAGGAAATTACAAGTTTGTCAACCTACGTTATGAGGAATTGGAATCATCAGATTCACTCGGGCATCTGAAGGCAAGCTTCTATTTATCTCCATTGACGAAACGATCAGTGAGAGCGGAATTACTGGCTAACTCCAAATCGAACAACTTTGCGGGACCGGCACTGAATCTAGTCTATAGAAATCGAAATCTCTTCAAAGGAGGGGAAACACTGAATCTCACCGGAAGAATAGGCTATGAATTCCAAGTGGCAGGGGGTGAAGGCAGGAAAGGGCTCCAATCCTTAGAGCTTGGCTTGAGCGCAGATTTAATTTTTCCCCGTGTAATCTTCTTTGTTCCTATCAAAGAAAAATTCAGTTATTCCGTTCCCAAAACAAAAATGAGCATCAGTGCTGATTACTTGAGTAGAGGCGGGCTTTATAATCTTAACTCTATTTCTGCCAGATACGGTTACTTCTGGAATGCCAATCAATATGCCTATCACGAGATCAACCCCATCAATCTGAGCATAGTAAATCTGTCCCGAACTTCACCGGAGTTTGACCGGATTCTGGAAAACAACCCCTTTTTAAAGCGCAGTTTTGAGCAGAACTTCATTGCCGGGATCAATTACACCTTCAACTATAACAAACTGAATGATAGATTCCGAACTCACGGATATTTCCTGGGTTTAGGGTTGGATTTTGCCGGGAACACACTCCATCTTATAGATGATATGCTGGGAAGAGATGATGGTAAATTTGTGGGCTTGGAATATGCGCAGTATGGCAAAGCGGATCTTGATCTGAGATACCATCTGAATATAGACAAAAAACAAACTATTGCTACTAGGCTTTTCGCAGGGGTCGGTTTTCCCTTTGGCAATTCCCGATCATTGCCCTATGTCAAACAATACTTTTCAGGAGGACCAAACAGTATTAGGGCATTTCGTATCCGTTCTATCGGTCCAGGCACTTACCGTCCGGAAAACTTTGACATCAATTCCTTCTTCGACCAATCAGGTGATATCCGGATAGAGGGAAACATAGAATACCGATTCCCGATAGTATCCCTATTGAAGGGTGCTTTATTCATGGATGCAGGAAACATCTGGCTAATGAATGAAAACGAGGCCCTCCCCGGCGGAAAAATTACTTCCGATTGGTGGAATCAATTAGCTGTTGGCACGGGTGTAGGTCTACGGGTGGACATTCAGTTCTTTGTGATACGTTTTGATTTGGCTACACCTGTACGTATCCCCTATTTACCTGACGGAGAGCGGTGGGGCAATACCTTTGACATTGGCAGTAAAACATGGAGGAGGGAAAATCTGATTTTCAATTTCGCTATAGGCTATCCTTTCTAAATACCTACCTGCTCCGGTTTCTTGGTATCTGGATTTCAAATCCAATAATTGTAGACTATCTTGGGATTACTTTTTCCCACCTAACTATCTCCGATGAAATCGAGCATGGCTCAAAAGTCACACACTGGGATGATTTTCCTGCATGCGAGATTCTCCCGATCCGACGCGGCGGACGGGACAGGCTATGTGGCCGCTAAAAATCAAATTATAATCACATGAAATCGAGCATGTCGAAGACGACACACAACTTGTCCCGAACTTGCTTCGGGAGAGGGATGATTATTCGCCGTGCGAGATTCCATCTGACCATTAAAAATCAAAATATAAACAGATGAAATATCCATGACGGGAGCGCGACACACAGGGGCATGATTATAAATCCCGGCATCCACCAT